>NZ_JAVKCQ010000150.1:0-18751 GCF_040222615.1 Haliea sp. | reverse complement strand
CTACCCCGCCGGGCTCCCTCCAACCCAGCGTGTCGCTTCCGGCTCTCCATGAGGGAAGCTGTGGCGGGATGTACTCGGTGGGTGGGAGGGGCCGGGACTGGCCGCCAACTGACCGGAGTGAAGTTACCGACGGTCAGGTGGCGGGCAGTTCCGGGCCCCTGCTCTGCAGGGGCCAGCTCAGGCGGCGACCGGGCTCAGGGAGTAGGAGATCGGGGCGGTGGCCTCGTCTTCAAAGGTCACCATTTCCCAGGCATCGGGCTGCGCGATAAGCGCCCGCAGGGAGGTGTTGTTGAGCGCATGGCCGGATTTGTGCGCGCGGTACTCGCCTATCACCCCGTAACCCAGCAGATAGAGGTCGCCGATGGCGTCGAGGATCTTGTGCTTGACGAACTCGTCGTCGTAGCGCAAGCCGTCCTGGTTGAGAATGCGGTACTCGTCCACAACGATGGCGTTGTCCACGCTACCGCCGCGGGCCAGGCCCTGGGAACGCAGATACTCGATCTCGTGCATGAAACCGAACGTCCGGGCGCGGCTCACTTCCTTGACGAAGGAGGTGCTGGAAAAGTCGATCTCGGCGTGAGGTGAGCGCTCGCGGAATACCGGATGGTCGAAATCGATGGAAAACGAGACCTTGAAGCCATCAAAGGGGAGAAAGCTGGCTGTCTTGTCCCCGTCTTCCACCGTGACCGGACGCTTGATGCGGATGAACTTCTTCGCCGCGTTCTGCTCCTCGATGCCAGCGGACTGGATCAGGAACACAAAGGGGCCCGCACTGCCATCCATGATCGGCACTTCTGCTGCGCTGACATCGACGAACGCGTTGTCGATCCCCAGGCCCGCCATGGCGGACAACAGGTGCTCGACTGTCGACACCTTCTGCCCATTGGCAATCAGGGTCGTCGACAGGGTGGTTTCCTTCACGTTCTCCGCCCGCGCCGGAATTTCGACTACCGGGTCCAGATCCACGCGCCTGAACACAATACCGGCGTTGACCGGGGCCGGGCACAGGGTGAGATATACTTTCTCACCGGTGTGCAGGCCAATGCCCGTTGCCTTGATCGCATTGCGTAAAGTGCGCTGTCGAATCATAGTCCTTCACCCATCCTCGGTGCTCTGCGACTTGCAGGGCCCGCCCGATCAGGGTGTCGGGAGACCCTCGCTAGTCAGCCTGTCGCCGCAAAAATGCGGGGATGTCAAAATAATCGCCGTTACCACCTGCCGCTGCCGCCTGGCCGCCACCCGCAGAGCGGGCCCTGCGCAGGCCAGTGGGAAGATCCAGCTCCCGGTAATCCGGCTCGTCCGCTGTCGCCTCGACCGCACGCGGTGCCGCTTCCACAACCTGCAGCGTAGCCGTCCTGACCACCTCGCCACCCAAACCGGTCGCGACTACGGTCACCTTGATCTCGTCCGTCATGTTCGGGTCGATCACGGTGCCCACCACTACCGTGGCATCGTCCGAGGCAAACTCTTCAATCGTGTCGCCAACTTCGGAGAACTCGCCCAGTGACAGATCCAGCCCGGCTGTAATGTTCACCAGGATACCGCGGGCCCCGCGCAGGTCGATGTCGTCCAGAAGCGGGCTGTTGATAGCACGTTCCGCTGCTTCCCGGGCGCGATTCTCACCGCGGGCACTGCCGGTACCCATCATGGCCATGCCCATTTCCGACATCACCGTGCGCACATCGGCGAAATCCACGTTGATCATGCCGGGGCGAATAATCAGGTCGGCGATACCCTGAACTGCGCCCAACAATACATCATTCGCTTCCTTGAAGGCATCCAATAAACTGGTACTTTTTCCGAGAACCTCAAGCAACTTTTCGTTGGGAATGGTGATCAGGGAATCCACATGTTGCTGCAGTTCCCGCACCCCGGCCTCGGCAATCGCCAGCCGCTTTTTGCCCTCGAAGGGGAACGGACGGGTGACCACGGCCACCGTCAGGATACCCATTTCGCGGGCCACTTCGGCCACGATCGGGGCGCCGCCGGTGCCGGTACCACCACCCATGCCGGCGGTGATGAAGACCATGTCCGCCCCGCGCAGGGCATCGGCGATACGGTCCCGGTCCTCCAGTGCCGCTGCCCGCCCGATGTCCGGGTTGGCCCCTGCACCGAGCCCCTTGGTGATAGCTCCACCGAGCTGCAGGACCGTCTTGGAACGGATGTCCGACAGTGCCTGGGCGTCGGTGTTGGCGCAGATGAAATCCACTCCTTCGACCAGGTTCTCGATCATGTGTTTCACAGCGTTGCCACCGCCGCCACCGACTCCGATGACTTTGATGATGGCGTTCTGAGGTACGTTGTCGATAAGTTCAAACATGATATTACTCCCCTTTTTGCATGGCGCCGCACCGGGGTGCGACGGTTAACCACCTGAAATCCTAGAAATTGCTCTGTAACCAGCCCTTGAAGCGCGCGATCATTCCCTCGCCAGGCACACTGCCGCGACTGGCGCTGCCCGCTCGCTCACTGCTGTTCTTTTGCCCGTACTGCAGCAACCCCACGCCGGTGGCGTAAATCGGGTTGCGGACGATATCGTTGAGGCCCTTGACCGATTGCGGATAACCCACCCGTACCGGCATGTGGAAAATCTCCTCCGCCAGCTCCACCACCCCTTCCATCTTGGCCGTACCGCCGGTCAGCACCACGCCCGCGGGAATCATCTCCTCGTAGCCACTGCGGCGCAGCTCGGCCTGGATCAGAGTGAACAGTTCGTCGTAGCGCGGCTCCACCACCTCCGCCAGGGACTGCCGGGACAGGTCCCGCGGCGGCCGGTCGCCGACACTCGGCACCTTGATGGTCTCGTCCGGACCGGCCAGCTGGGTCAGGGCGCAGGCGTACTTGATCTTGATCTCCTCCGCGTACTGGGTCGGCGTGCGCAGGGCCATGGCGATATCGTTGGTCACCTGGTCGCCGGCTATCGGGATAACCCCGGTGTGGCGGATCGAACCGTCAGTGAAAATCGCGATATCGGTGGTGCCACCGCCAATATCCACCAGGCATACCCCCAGCTCACGCTCATCCTCGGTCAGCACCGAAAAGCTGGAGGCCAGCTGCTCGAGGATGATTTCCTCCACATCCAGGCCACAGCGGCGGATACACTTCTCGATGTTCTGGGCCGCGTTCACCGCGCAGGTCACCAGGTGCACCTTCGCCTCCAGCCGCACCCCCGACATCCCCAGGGGCTCCTTGATGCCCTCCTGGTTATCGATTACATACTCCTGCGGCAGGATATGCAGGATCTTCTGATCCGCCGGTATCGCCACTGCCTGGGCGGCATCGATGACCCGCTCCAGATCCGCCTGCTGCACTTCGCGATCGCGAATGGCGACGATGCCGTGGGAGTTCAGGCTGCGAATATGGCTGCCGGCAACGCCGACGTAGACCGAGTGGATCTGGCAGCCCGCCATCAGTTCAGCCTCTTCCACTGCGCGCTGGATCGACTGCACGGTGGATTCAATATTGATGATCACGCCCTTCTTCATGCCCTTGGAAGGATGGGAGCCGATGCCGACGATCTCGATGCCGCCCTCGGCATTCAATTCGCCCACCAAAGCGACCACCTTGGAGGTGCCGATATCCAGCCCGACGATCATCCGCTTGTCCTGTACGCTGCCCATGGCAGTCTCACTCCCCCACTGAATCCATCATCGAAATACCCGCGACCTGGGCTGCGGCTCCCTCTTCTGCGGGTAACTCCGGCTCACGGAACGCTACCGCCACACCGCTTTCGTAGCGCAGGTCCACCCGCTGTACCTCGCCGACCCGCTCGGCCAGCTCCTTGCGGTAGACCGTGGCAAAGCGCTGCAGGCGTTCGCCAAACTCCGTATTGCCCAGCACCAGCTCCATGCCCCCTGCCAGCACCGCCCTGAGGTGGCCGCGCTCGTCCAGGGACAGCTCGCGCAACTCCAGCCCCAGCGGCTGCAACAGTTCGCCCAGTTGCTGGTAGCTCAGAATCAACTGCCCCGTCGAACCCGCCGGGCCCTCAAGCCGCGGCAGGCTCTGCTCGCCGTCGACGCCGGCGGATTGAAACACTTCACCTTCGTGGTTGAGAAAACCGCCCTCGCCCCAGCGCGCTATGGGCAGCTGCTCCTGCACCTGGATCTCCAGCGCATTGGGCCAGCGCCGGCGCACGGACACCTGGTAGATCCAGGGCAGCGCCTGCAGCTGGGCCCGAACCTGGTCCAGGTCGGCGCTGAGGAAGCCCCCGACCAGGGCCGGCTGGACAATTTCCTGCACTGCCTCGGTCTGGGTCCGGTGCAGCGTGCCGGTAACGGAGATACGCTCCACCGGGATCTCCTGCAAGGCGATCCAGGCCTGCAAACCCGCGACGCCGACTACGCCCACCGCCGCCAATACCAGCATCCGGTTGACCCAGCCGTCCAGCAGGCGCAGGCCGAGGCGAGCCCGGGCGCCATTGCGCGGTGCCGCTGCGGGTTGGCGCCGGGTCGCGCCGGCACTGCGCCGACGCGACTTGCCAGCCCCGCGGGCGTTGCCGGATGTGCGCGGTTCAGCCATGCTGCCTGCGGCCCTCCCAGCTGAGTTCGACAATGCGACGCACCAGTGTCTCGATCGACATGCCCACAGCCCGCGCCGCCATCGGCACCAGGCTGTGCGAAGTCATGCCCGGAATAGTGTTCACCTCCAGCACATAAAAACGCCCGTCGGCGTCCCGCATCAGGTCCACCCGGCCCCAGATCGCGCAACCCAGGCTGCGAAATGCGGCGAGGGCCAGGGCGCCCGCCTCGGCCTCATCCGCAGCGCTGAGGCCGCTGGGGCAGTGGTAACGGGTGTCGTCCGCCAGGTACTTGGCCTCGTAGTCATAGAACTCGCGATCCGTCTCCATGCGGATCGAGGGCAAAGTCTCCTGGCCCAGCACCGCGACGGTGTATTCCGGGCCGTTGATAAACTGTTCCGCCAGCACCGCAGTGCCGAACACTGCGGCGTTGCGATATGCCGCAGCCAGCGCCGCGGGCGTTGCCGCCGGGGCCATGCCGACGCTTGACCCCTCGCAGGCGGGCTTGACAAAGACCTTGCCGAAGCGGGCGATAACCGCGTCCCAGTCACTGTCCGCAGACAGGGTGACAAAGCCGCCGGTGGCGACGCCGACGCCCTGCCACAGCTGCTTGCTGCGCTGCTTGTCCATGGCCAGTGCCGAACCGAGCACGCCGGAGCCCGAATATGGCACCCGCAGGATCTCCAGCGCGCCCTGGATCACGCCGTCCTCCCCGCCGGGACCGTGCAGGGCGTTGAAGGCGAAGCTGACCCCCTCGAGCTGCGCTACCCAGCCGTCCACTGCGGGGTCGACCTGGCGCACCGTACAGCCGAGGCTGGCAAGGGCGGCGACAATGGTGGCACCGGTCTGCAGCGAGATTTCGCGCTCCGCCGAACGCCCGCCCAGCAACACCGCTACCGGCCCGGCCGTTGCCTGTTCCCAGCTCATACCTTGCTCTCCCCTAAATGTCCCAGCGCCTGCAGGTCCTGCGCCAGGCGACCGATATTGCCCGCGCCCTGGGTGATGACCACGTCGCCGGCGCGGAGAATGCCGCCCAGGACCGGCGCCACCTCGTCAATCCCTTCGACGAATACCGGCTCCACCTGCCCGCGCTGGCGAATACTGCGGGTCAGGCTACGGCTGTCGGCACCCGCGATCGGTTCCTCCCCCGCCGCATACACCTCCAGCAGCAGCAACACGTCACAGCGCGACAGCACCGCCACGAAGTCCTCGTAAAGGTCGCGGGTGCGGGTGTAGCGGTGTGGCTGGTAGACCATCACCACGCGCCGGTCGGGCCAGGCCTGACGGGCGGATTCCAGCGTCGCCCGCACCTCGGTGGGGTGGTGACCGTAATCGTCGACCAGCAGGGCGCTGCCGCCGGCAAAGGTGAGTTCCCCGAGCACGCTGAAACGGCGCCCGACCCCGGCAAATGCCGCCAGCCCGCGCTGGATTGCGGCATCGCCAATACCCTCGTCGGAGGCCACGGCGACGGCTGCGGTGGCATTCAATACATTGTGTTCACCGGGCATGTTCAGCTGAATCTCCAGCGGCACCTGGTCGCCCGGGCGCTGCACGGTGAAGGCGGTGGTCAGGCCCTGCTTGCGCACATTGCTTACCCGGTAGTCGGCTTCCGCCGCGAACCCGTAGGTAAGAAACTGCCGGGACAGGTCCGGCAGCAGGCCAGCGACTGCCGGGTCGTCGATACACAGTACCGCCAGTCCGTAGAAGGGCAGGTTGTGCAGGAACTCGAGGAACGTACTGCGCAGGACGCTGAAATCGCCTCCGTAGGTTTCCATGTGATCCGCTTCAATATTGGTCACCACTGTGACCATCGGCTGTAGGTGGAGGAAGGATGCATCGCTCTCATCGGCCTCCGCCACCAGGAACCGGCTGGCGCCGAGCTGGGCATTGCTGCCGGCGGAATTGACCAGGCCGCCGATGACAAAGGTGGGATCCAGGCCCGCCTCCGCAAAGACCGCGGCAATCAGGCTGGTGGTGGTCGTCTTGCCGTGGGTCCCGGCCACCGCGATGCCGTGGCGGTAGCGCATCAGTTCCGCCAGCATCTCGGCCCGGGGCACAACGGGGATCCGGGCCGCCCGGGCCGCCACCACTTCCGGGTTGTCGGCGCGCACGGCGCTGGAACTCACCACCACGTCGGCGGCCTGGACATTGTCCGCCGAGTGGCCGATGAAAACGCGGATCCCTTTCTGCTGCAAGCGCCCGGTGACCGAGCTCGGACGCAGGTCGGACCCGGAAACCTCGTAGCCCAGATTGACCAGCACCTCGGCGATACCGCTCATGCCGGTTCCGCCCACACCGATCATGTGGATGCGACGAATGCGGCGCATTTCCGGCACTGTGTAGGGGCTCCTGTCAGTCATGGCGCATCAGCTCCTCGCACAGATCGGCAAGCTGCGAGGTCGCCTTCGGCAGCGCCGCGGCAGAGGCCGCATGGGCCATCGATGCCAGCAGTTTGGGGTTTGAAATATACCCGGCCAGCGTTGCCGCCAGGCCCTTCGCCTGCAGACCCGCCTGGCGCAGCAGCAGGGCCGCACCGCGATCGGACAGGGAGCGCGCATTGGCGGTCTGGTGGTCATCAATGGCGTGCGGCAGCGGAATCAACAGCGACGGACGCCCCATGATCGCCAGCTCGGCAACGGTTAACGCACCGGCACGGCAGACCACAATATCCGCCCAGCTATAGGCCGCGGCCATATCCTCGATATAGGCACTCACCCGCACGCCCTGCTCCAGCATCGGGCCGTACTCCTGGCGCAGGCTGTCGACATGGGCTTCGCCGGACTGGTGCCAGACGCTGACTGCCCCTTCACCCACCCGCTTGCGCAACTTGCGCAGCGCCTCCGGCAGCAGCTGGTTAATGGCCTGGGCGCCCAGGCTGCCGCCCAGCACCAGCACCTGCAGGGGCCGCTGGCCGTGATAGTCCCAGTGCTGCTCGCGGGCTGCCTCCAGCAGCGACTGGCGCACGGGATTCCCGAGTACCCGTACCGGCCGGTTCTCCGGGAACGCGCCCCGGAACCCGCAAACGATGGCACGGGCGAGCGGTGCCAGCAGGCGATTGGTAGTGCCGGCAACGGCATTCTGCTCGTGGATCAGCAGCGGCTTGCGCAGCACCCAGGCGGCGAGCCCGGCGGGGCCCGCCACATAGCCGCCCATGCCCACCACGCAGGCCGGGGACAGCCGCCCCACCAGGCGCAGCGCCTGCAGCGACGACCACAGCACCAGCCACAGCCCCAGTGCCGTTTGCAGCAGGTTCTTGCCGCGCACGCCTCGCACCGGAAGCGTGTGCAGCTGGAAGCCGGCTGCAGGCACCACCCGCGCTTCGAGGCCGCGGGCCGTGCCCACCCAGGCGACCCGGTAGCCGCGTTCGCGCAGCTCTTCCGCCACCGCCAGTGCGGGATAGACGTGGCCGCCAGTACCACCCGCCATCATCAATATCAGGGGCGCGGCCGCGGTCATGACTTGCCTCCCGCAGTGCGCCGCTTGCCTACCCCGCCCGCGGGCAACTCACGCTCTACACGCAGCACCAGGGCCAGCATGCAGCAGCACACGATCAGGCTGGTACCACCGTAGCTGACGAAAGGCAGGGTCAGGCCCTTGGTCGGCAACAATCCGGAACTCACTCCCATATTCACAAAGGCCTGACCGGAAAATACCAGGGCCACGCCGTAGCAAAGGTAGGCACCGAAGTCTTCTCCCACCGCCTGGGCTCGCCGCGCCACCCAGAGGATGCGCGCGATCAGGGCGGTGAACAGCCCGATAACCAGCAGCGCGCCGACAAAGCCGGTTTCCTCCGCCCAGATGGAAAACACGAAGTCGGTGTGAGCCTCCGGCAGGTAGAACAGTTTCTGCACACTGTTGCCCAGCCCTACGCCCAGCCATTCGCCGCGACCGAAAGCGATCAGCGACTGGATGAGCTGGAAACCACTGCCATAGGGATCGGCCCAGGGATCCGTATAAGCGGTCAGGCGCTGGACACGGTAGGGCGCGGCAAATATCAGGCCCACCAGCCCCAGCAGGCTCACCGTCAGCACCGACAGGAAGTGGCGCAGGTTTACGCCGGCCAGAAACAGCATGCCAAACGCCGTGGCCACCGTAATGACAGTGGCACCGAAATCGGGCTCCGCCATGAGCAGCACTGTCACCAGCGCCAGCACACCCATGGGCTTGAGGAACCCCGGCCACTCGTTGCGCACTTCCCTGGCCTGCCGCACCAGATAGCCCGCGAGGTATATCACCACGGTAAACTTGGCAAACTCAGACGGCTGCAGGGTAAAGGGCCCCAGCGGCAGCCAGCGCTGGGCGCCATTGACGTCCTTGCCAATTCCGGGCAGCAGCACCAACACCAGGGAAGCGAGTCCCGCCAGCAACCACATCCAGCCGCTCGCCAGCCAGAAGCCCGGCGGCAGTCGATACACCACCACCGCCGCGCTGGCCGAGATCACGATATACATCAGGTGCCGACGGGTATGGTGCCAGGCATCGCGATAGTGCCAGTCTGCATATTCGATCGAGGCCGAGCTGATCGCCACCAGCCCGACCAGCAACAGGGCCAGCCCCAGCAGCAGCAGCGCGGGATCGACGCCAAAGCGCTTGCCTGCCAGCGAGCTCATGCGCCGCCCCCCGCCACCAGGGACTCGACCGCGGCGACGAAGGCGGCACCGCGAGCCGGGTAACCGCTGAACATGTCGAAGCTGGCGCAGGCCGGAGACAGCAACACTACATCGCCAGCCGTCGCCAGGGCCCCAGCGCGGGCAACCGCGTCGGCCATGTCTGCTGCGTGCTGCACCGGCACGATATCGGCCCCGGCACTCTCTATCTCTGCCGCTGCTTCGCCGATCACTACCAGCGCCTTGCAACTCGCCTGCAGTGGCGCACGCAGCTGGCGGAAATCCTGCCCCTTGCCAACGCCGCCAGCGATCAACACGATGTTGCGATTGCTCGCCAGGCCCTTGAGCGCAGCCACTGTCGCGCCCACATTGGTGCCCTTGGAGTCGTTCACAAAGCGTACGCCACCGGCCTCGGTCACCAGCTGGCAACGGTGGGGCAAACCCGTGAAGCGCCGTGCCGCAACCACCATGGCTTCCAGCGCCAGCCCCGCGGCGTGGCCCAGGGCAAACGCGGCCAGGGCATTGGCGACGTTGTGGCGGCCCTTGATGCCCAACTCCGCCACCGGCAGCAGCGGGTCGAAGCCAAGGCAGAGGGTTTCGACGCCGGCAACCAGCCGCAGGCCGAAGCCGTCCAGCTCCGGTTCGCGCAAGCGCCAGCTGATCACCGGCACATCCGTTGCCAGCAGCGGCAGGGTCAGCGGATCATCGCGGTTGACCACCGCCTTGCGGCAGGCGCGGAAAATCCGGTGCTTGGCCTGGTGATAGCGCGGCAGGGTCCCGTGACGGTCCAGGTGATCGGCACTGACGTTTAGCACCGTGGCCACGGCCAGCCCGAGATCACCGGCGCGCTCAAGCTGGAAGCTCGACAGCTCGAGGACATAGAGCTCTCTGTCGTCGGCCAGCAGGTCCAGCGCCGGCGTACCCAGGTTGCCACCCACGCCCACGTTGAGCCCCGCCTCCCGGGCCATTTCCCCCAGCAACGCGGTCACGGTGGATTTGGCATTGGACCCGGTGATGCCCACGACCGGGGCCCGGGCCGCGCGCATGAACAGGTCGATATCCCCTACCACCTCGGCGCCGGCATCCACGGCCCGCACGACCAGCGGATCCTCCAGCGCGATACCCGGGCTGACCACCCATTCGCCGCCGCGGCTGACGATCGTCTCGGGAATATCGCCGGCGAATACCGGCACGCCGGGCATCTCATGCTGCAGAGTCGCCAGCTCAGGCGGAGCGCTGCGGGTGTCTATCACGGTAAACCGGCGCCCCTGTCGATGCAGGTAGCGGGCACAGGACAAGCCGGTGGCGCCAAGGCCAAAGATGACCTCGTCGCCGCTGCTCGCTATCAGATCCTGTGTCACAGTCGCCTTTACTCCGTGGTTGCCTAGCGCAACTTCAGGGTGGCCAGCCCGAACAGGACCAGCATCACAGTGATAATCCAGAAGCGCACAATGACCCGCGGCTCGGGCCAGCCCTTCAGTTCGAAATGGTGGTGGATGGGCGCCATGCGGAAAATGCGCTTGCCGGTCAGCTTGAACGACGCCACCTGCAGGATCACCGAAACCGTCTCCAGCACGAAGATCCCGCCCATGATGAAAAAGACGATCTCGTGACGGGTGATGACCGCCACCGTGCCCAGCCCGGCCCCCAGCGCCAGGGCGCCCACGTCACCCATGAATACCTGGGCGGGATAGGTGTTGAACCAGAGAAAGCCCAGACCCGCACCGGCCATCGCGCCGCAGAACACCGCCAGCTCACCGCTGCCGGCGACGTAGGGTATATGCAGGTAGTCCGCGAAATTCACGTTGCCGGTCAGGTAGGCAATGATGCCCAGGGCGGAGCCGACCATAACCGTCGGCAGGATGGCGAGCCCGTCCAGGCCGTCGGTCAGGTTCACCGCGTTGCTGGCACCGACAATGACGAAATAGGTCAGCAACACAAACAGCGGCCCCATGCTCCAGGCAAAATCCTTGAAGAAGGGGATATAGAGCTCCGTGGTAACCGGGGTATCGAAGGCCAGGTACAGGTACAGCGCCGCCGCCAGCCCCGCCAACGACTGCCAGAAGTATTTCCAGCGGGCCGGCAGGCCGCGGGAATCCTTTTCTACCACCTTGCGATAATCGTCTACCCAGCCGACGGCGCCGAATACCGCTGTAACGCCCATGGCGATCCAGATATAGGGGTTGCGCAAGTCCGCCCACAGCAGGCTGCTGACCGCGATGGCGACCAGGATCAACGCGCCGCCCATGGTGGGGGTACCGGATTTACTCAGGTGCGACTTGGGGCCGTCGCTGCGCACCGCCTGCCCCACCTGGTATAGATTGAGCCTGCGGATCATGGCCGGCCCCACCAGCAGCGAGATCGCCAGGGCTGTCCCCGCCGCAAGGATGCTGCGCAGGGTCAGGTACTCTGCAATGAACAGTAACATGTCAGTTCCCCGCCTCCGCTGCCGGCTCACTGAGGGCCACCAGCACGCGCTCCATGGACACCCCGCGCGACCCCTTGATCAATACGGTGTCGTCCGCGGTCAGTGTGTCTGCCAGCGCCGCGACCGCCGACGCGCAATCCGCGAAGCACTCACCGCCAAACGCATCCGCGGCCCCGGCAAGTGCCGCGCCAACGCCGACAAAACGATCCAGGCCGCGCTCGCGGGCATAGACGCCGATATCCCGGTGCAGCTGCGCACTGTTTTCGCCAAGCTCCAGCATCTCGCCCAGCACCAGGGTGCGGCGCCCCCCGCAATCGGCCAACAGGTCGATGGCGGCGCGCACCGAGCCCGGATTGGCGTTATAGGTGTCATCGACCAGGGTCGACCCGCCCAGGCCGCGCACCAGCGCGCCGCGACCGCTGGCCGGCGTCACACTGGCGAGACCGGCGGTAATCTCCGCCAGCGGCAGGCCGCAGGCCAGGCCGACAGCAATCGCGGCCAGGGCATTGGACACGTTGTGCAGGCCCGGCACCTGCAGCCGGATCGGCGCGTCACCCGCGGGGGTAGTGGCGACGAAGCTGACACCCGCAATGCCCCTGGATTGGATACTGTTGGCACTGATAGCCGCCGGACTCCGCACGCCGTAGTCGAGAATCGCCGCCCCGGCGGCGCGGCTGCGCCAGCGGCCGGCCCAGGGCTGGTCGGCATTGACGATTGCGGTGCCGGCACCGCACAGACCGTCGTAGATTTCGCCCTTGGCCGTGGCCACCGACTCGACGCTGCCGAAGCCGTCGAGGTGAGCTGGCATGGCATTCAGCAGCAGGGCTATGGTCGGACGTGCAAGCTCGCACAACGAGGCAATATCACCGGCCCGGGTCGCACCCATTTCCACCACCGCGAACGCGTGTTCGGGCGCCAGGCGCAACAGTGTCAGGGGCACACCTATCTCGTTATTGAGATTACCTGTGGTGGCAAGCGTCGGCCCGCGCCGGGCCAGCACGGCGCTGACCAGATTCTTGACCGAGGTCTTGCCGGAACTGCCGGTGATGGCGACCAACGGCCCCTGGAACAGCGCCCGGTTGCAGGCACCCAATTGGCCGAGTGCACGCTGGGTGTCCGCCACCTGCAGCAGGGGCAGCGGCGTGTCCACGGCGTGACTGACCACGGCTGCAGCGGCACCCGCAGCGGCAACGGCAGGCAGGAACTGGTGACCGTCAAAGCGCTCGCCGCGCAGGGCCACGAACAGGTCGCCCGGCTGCACCTCGCGGCTGTCCGTGGTCACCCGGCTGACCTCGACATCCGCGCCGGAGCGCAGCGCCCCCAGGGGCTGCTCCAGCTCGCCGAGGTAGAAGGAGCGCATCATGCGGAGACCCTCCCCTGCAGGGCACGGGCAGCGGTGTCGGTATCGCTGAACGGATGGCGCTCGCTGCCGACGATCTGGTAGTCCTCGTGACCCTTGCCGGCAATGAGAATACAGTCGCCAGGCCGGGCTGCGGCAATCGCTGCGGCAATGGCTGCGGCGCGGTCAGGCTGCACGTCGACCTCACCGCTGCAGCCCTGCTGAATATCCCGCAGGATCACCAGCGGGTCCTCATGGCGCGGGTTATCCGAGGTCAGGATCACCTTGTCCGCCCCCGCGCAGGCGATATGGCCCATTGGCGCGCGCTTGCTCCGATCGCGGTCGCCGCCGCAGCCGAACACCGCGACCAGGCGGCCAGCCACATGCGGGCGCAGCGCGGCAAGTACCTGGGCCAGGGCATCCGGTGTGTGGGCATAATCCACCACCACCTGCAGCCCGATGCAATTGGCCACCGGTTCCATGCGCCCGGGCACGGGTTTGAGCAGGGCCACCGCCGCGAGCAGCTCCGGCAGTTCGGGGTCAAGCAACAGGGCACAGGTCACGGCAGCTACCACGTTGGCAAGATTGAAATCCCCCGGCAGCGGGCTGGCAAACACTCCGCTGCCCCAGGGCGTATGCAGGGTTGCGCGCACGCCGCCGGGGTGAAACTCCGACTCAGTGACACGGATCTGCGCATCGGCCCGGCCCGCGGCGGAAAACGTCCAGGCCTGCACGCCAGCCGGCAGGCCTGCCAGCACTTCGGCGCCGTAGGCGTCATCCAGGTTGATGACCGCGTGGCGCAAGCCCGGGCTGCGGAACAACTGCTGCTTGCTGCGACCATAGGCCGCCATGCTGCCGTGGTAGTCGAGGTGATCCTGCGACAGATTGGTAAACACGGCGATAGCGAAGCGGGCGCCGTTGACACGGCCCTGGTCGAGCGCGTGGGAAGAGACTTCCATACAGACCGCAGCCACACCCTGATCCCGCCACGCGGCCAGCTGCCGCTGCAGCGCCACCGCGTCCGGCGTTGTGTTTGCCGCCGCCGTCACTGAATCATCCAGCACCGCGCCGAGCGTACCGATCACCCCGCAGCTGAGCCCCCGCGCCCGCAGCAGCTGCGCCAGCAAACGGGTGGTGGTGGTTTTGCCGTTGGTGCCGGTGATGGCCACCATGTCCAGCTCCAGGCTCGGCTCGCCATAAAAACGTGCGGCGATGGCACCGGCTTCCCGCGCCAGCTCGGGGATTTCCAGCAGTGGCACCTGGACCGCGTCAACATAACCCGCCACCGGTGGCTCTGCGGCCACCGCCACCGCCCCACTGGCAACCGCCTGCTCAATAAACTGGCGGCCATCGTGGCTGCCACCCGGCACCGCCAGGAACAGGTCACCGGGGCCCACCCGCCGACTGTCGAGCTGCACTCCGCGCACCTGCACCTGCGGCCAGGCCGCCGCACAACTGCCGAGCAAATCGGGCAGCGCCACGCTGCGCGCCAGCGGGGAAGCTGACGCCGTCATCCCGACACCCCCGGCCGGATGTTCGCCAGTGCCGCAACCGCTTCCGGCTCATCCGGCGGCACATTCAGCAGCCGCAGGGTTCCCTCGGCGACCCGGGCAAAGACCGGTGCGGCGGCGGCACCGCCGCCATAGGCCTCACCCTGGGGCTCGTTGATCACCACCACCGTGACGAAGCGCGGATCGGCAATGGGCGCTACGCCGGCGTAGAAGGCAATGTATTTGTTGTCCTGGTAACCGCCGGGGCCAACCTTGTGCACGGTACCTGTCTTGCCGCCGACCTCGTACCCGGCCACCCGCGCGCGTCGCGCCGTACCGTGCTCGCCGGTAACGCGCTGCAGTACAGTCAGCACTTCCCGCGCGATATCCGACTGCAACACCCGCTTGCCCGGCGCCAGCACCTCGGGGGCGGCCTGCAGCGTTACCGGCTGCAGCACGCCGTCGTTGGCAAACGCGCTGTAGGCATGGGCCAGTTGCAGCGGCGTGGCGGTGAGACCGTAACCGAAGGCCAGGGTGACTTTCTCGATATCGCTCCAGCGGCGCCGGTTGGGCAGCTGGCCTGCGCTCTCGCCGGGGAAGCCGGTACCCAGGCTCTGGCCAAAACCAAAGCGGCCAAACACCTCCCGGATGGGTTCGTGGCCCAACTCCAGGGCCATCTTGGTGACCCCGACCTGGCTGGATTTTTCGATCACACGGGACACAGTGATGGCGCCGTAGTTACGCGGATCGGGGAGGGTTTTGCGACCCACGCGAATACGCCCGGGAGAGGTGTCGATAATTGTTTCAGTGGAGAACAACCCGCTCTCCAGCGCCGCTACCAGAGTAAATGTTTTCATCGTCGAACCCGGCTCGAACATGTCGGTGACCGCCCGATTGCGGGTCACATCGGCGCTGATGCCGCGACGGCTGTTGGGGTTGTAGACCGGGTGGTTGACCATCGCCAGCACCTCGCCGGTGTGGCTGTCGAGGGTCACGATGCTGCCGGAAGTCGCGCCGGTGACGGCCATGGCCCGCTGCAGCTCCTGGTGGTGCAGGTACTGCAGGCGCAGGTCTATGCTCAGCTTCAGGTCCTTGCCCGGCAGCGCCGGCTCCAGCACGCCGATGTCGCGCACCGCGTCCCCGTGCAGGTCCTTGATGTACTGCTTCTTGCCCGGGGTGCCCCGCAGCCAGTCATCGTAAGCGAGCTCGAGACCTGCGATTCCGCTGCCGTCGACATTGGTAAAGCCCACCAGATGACTGACTACCTCGCCCGCGGGGTAGTAGCGCTGGTACTCTCGCTCACCAAAGACCCCGGGCACCCGCAAGGCCAGTATCTCGCGCGCGACTGCCGGCACCAGGTGGCGCTGCAGGTACATGAAACGGCGCCCGGCAAAGCGGTCAAGGCGCTCGCGCAGCTCGGCCAGTGGCATGTCGAGGGCAGCCGCCAGCGGCCCGAGGTCCTCCACGGTGGAGAGTATTGCAGGATCCACCCACAGCGATATCACCGGTGTACTGACCGCCAGCGGCTCGCCGCGGCGATCGGAAATGACGCCGCGATAGGCGGGGATCTCTGCCGTCCGCACCGCGCGACTGTCGCCCTGGCTCTGCAGGAAACTGCGCCCGCGGTCGGTATCCAGCACCTGCAGGGACAGCACCCGCCCGACCAACAGGGCCAACAGCGCCAGCAGGGCAATGGCCACCAGATAAAAGCGCCAGGGCGGAACGGCGGGCTGACGGACGCGGCTCATGGCCTGACCACCTTGCGCTCAGTGAGGACCGGCGCCTGCATATTCAGCTCGCGAGTCGCCACCCGCTCCACCCGGTAGTGCGAAGCCCAGGTGCTCTGCTCCAGCAGGAGTCGGCCGTAATCCTCCTGCAGATGCCACTGGTCGGCCTCCAGCTGCTGCAGCACGGTATACAGCTTGCGACACTCATGAGAGCTCTGGATAACCGCGAAGGCCGAGCCCAGGATCAGCGTCAGCAGGGACGCAACGACCAGCGGCGAAGGCATCGCCGCGCCCCGCTCGCCAGCCGCCGGCCGCGTGTTGCAGATGAATATTGGCGCCGGCATCAGTTGATCTTCTCGGCGACGCGCATGATTGCGCTGCGCGCCCGCGGATTGGCGGCGACTTCCTCTGCGCTGGCCCGCACAGCCTTGCCCAGCAGGCGCATGCGCCGGTTGAGATCGCTGTCCAGGACCGGCACCCCGGCGGGAACCACATCGCCCCGGGCCATATCGCGCATATAGCGCTTTACCAGCCGGTCTTCCAGCGAGTGAAAGCTGATGACCACCAGGCGACCGCCGACCTGCAGCAGCGACAGGGCCCGGGCCAGCAGCTCAACCAGATCATCCAGCTCGCGATTGATGTAGATACGAATACCCTGGAAAGAGCGGGTGGCGGGGTTTTTGTGTTTCTCCCAGCGCGGGTTGGCCTCGCTGACAATCTTTGCCAGTCGACCGGTCGTGGTGATCGGCGCCTCGGCGCGGGCCGCAACAATGGCACCGGCGATGCGTTTGGCAAAACGCTCCTCGCCGTACTCTTTCAACACGACGGCAATCTCGCCCTCGGCGGCCCGGGCCAGCCACTCGGCGGCGGTCTCACCGCTGCTGGTGTCCATCCGCATGTCGAGAGGGCCGTCGTGCTGGAAGCTGAAGCCGCGGCTGCTGTCATCAAGCTGGGGGCTGGAGACCCCCATATCGAGCAGGATGCCGTCGACGGCATCCAGGCCCATGCGCCGCAGCTGCTCGGGCAAGAGGGCAAAGGAGCCATGGAAGAAGGTAAACCGGGGGTCCTCAGCCGCCAGCTGGGCCGCCACTGCTGCGGCCTGCGGATCCTTGTCGACCCCAAGCAGGCGACCCTGATCGTCGAGGCGCCCCAGCAGCGCCCGGCTGTGCCCACCGCGACCAAAGGTGCCATCGACATATGTACCACCGGCTGTTGTCACCAGAGCGTCCACCGCTTCTCGTAACAGGACTGTTTGATGCATGCCACTCACCTACAGGGTCAGGGACATCAATTCGTCGGGCAACTCCGCTTCGGGGCCGGACTCCAGCAGCGCCTGTTCGCGCTCCGCCAGCCACAGCTCCTCCGCCCACAATTCCAGCTTGTTGCCCTGGCCCACCAACACCAGCTTCTTGTCCAGGTGCGCATAGTCGCGCAGGGGCTGGGGCAACAACATCCTGCCGTTGCCGTCCAGCTCGAGGTCGGTGGCGTAGCCAAGCACCAGGCGCTGGAAGCGCTTCACGGCGGGCTTGAGCGCGGGCAGCGCCTGGATCTGCTGCTCAATCCGCTCCCAGCCGGGCAAGGGGTAGATAACGAGGCAGGTCGCCTGGGTATCGATGGTCACGACAATCTGGCCACCGCACTGGGACAGCAATGGCTCGCGCTGGCGCGCCGGCATAGCCAGGCGCCCCTTCGCGTCCATATTGATGTGCTGCACCCCACGAAACACGCCAGTTTCCCCCTCGTATCCGGCCCCTGAAAACCACTAAAAGCCAGATAGTTCCACTTATTCCCACTTTTCGACACTATAGGTCTGCGTCGAACCGGGTGTCAAGCGAGGGCCTCGCGAAAAACGTTTTAATTTCAGTTAATTAGCGCGTTTCAGGGGTGTTGTGGGAAAGGAATTTCAGAAAGCCAGAGGGTAAAAAATTCCGCAAAACATGGCAATAACATCATGTGTTAAGGATTCACTTTAAGTTAAAGGCTTTTTACTTATTCCTGGAGGGGCGCATTAGCAGAAAAAGTCATATGCAGAGGGATGGATCAGGCCCCACCAGGCTGGTCCGGAGCACCCGGAGCAGCCTGGAGGTACTGGATCGAAGGAAATTTAGATGAGTCGGTCGATAAGCCGGGTTCTGTCGTGGACGATCATTCATCTGCGACCGGCGTCGCCGCCGGCCTGTAGCGACCTACCCGAATCCACTGCGGGCCGCAGCATACGGATTCCTATTTGGTCTTGCTCCGAGTGGGGTTTACCATCGCCACGCCTGTTGCCAGCCGCGCGGTGCGCTCTTACCGCACCTTTTCACCCTTACCCGACTTGCGCCGGGCGGTATCCTTTCTGTTGCACTTTCCGTAGGCTCGCGCCCCCCAGGCGTTACCTGGCACCCTGCCCTGTGGAGCCCGGACTTTCCTCCCCTGGCCGAAACCAGAAGCGATCGCCTGACCGACTCGGCGGCAAGCCTACCCGCTGCACGGCCCCTGAGCAACACAAACTTCCCTGGGTTGGAGCAAGGGGCCCTTCATGAGCGGCAGTCCCTGCTGCATACCTTGGAGCAGGGGCCCCGCACTGGATCCCCTCCTGGCTGTCTTACGCTTGTAGAGCAGGGGCACTGGGCCGGATCCCGCCCTGCCAGTCGGTAACTTC
>NZ_JAVKCQ010000149.1:0-3178 GCF_040222615.1 Haliea sp. | reverse complement strand
GAGTCAGGCGGGAAGCAATCCGGATCAGGTCTGCGAGACCTGTCACGAAGCCTCAACGTCCAATGTGGCGGAGGATATTCTCATGCCCAATCAGGATAACTGTCTGGCCTGTCACGCCGAAACCAAGGGTGCGGCTACTCTGGATTGTGTGAGCTGCCATGCTTTCCATCCGGACGGGGGCACTCCGTCCCGACTGGCGCGTGATCGCGCATTACTGCAGGGGAGAGCACCATGATACGGCGGCTGATCTGTCTTTTTGGTATTACCCTGGTCACAGCCTGCGGCGGCGGTGGCGGTGGCAGCAGCACGGCGGGTAGTTCTCCGGATCGCGCTCCCGATAACGCGCCCTGCGAGGGCCAGTGCGCCTCGGCCACCAGTTTTCTTGAGCAGGCCGATGTACGCCGCGTGCTGGCCCAGGCGGTGCACCAGGCCGACGCGCTGGGGGCGGCAGCCACCATTGCGGTGGTCGATCGGGTTGGCAATGTGCTCGCGGTCTACCGCATGGCGGGCGTAAATGCCGACAATGATGTGGAGCTGGCGACCGACTTCCCGGTGCAGGTCACGACCGGCCTGGAGGGGGTCGTACTCCCGGTGGCGGTGGGCGGGGATGCCCTGGCGGCGATCGCCAAGGCCATCACTGGCGCCTACCTGTCGAGCGAGGGCAACGCCTTTACCACACGCACGGCAAACCAGATCGTCCAGGAACACTTCAATCCGGGCGAACGCAACCAGCCGGGGGGGCCGCTGTTTGGTGTGCAATTCAGCCAGCTGGCCTGTTCCGACTTTACCGTCGGTGGCGTCGACATCGGGGTTGGCCCGCGCCGTTCGCCCCTCGGACTGGCGGCGGACCCCGGCGGTTTTCCCCTGTACAAGGACGGTACGCCGGTGGGCGGGGTAGGCGTCATTGCCGATGGTCGCTACAGCATAGACAAGAGCCTGCTGGACAGTGATGTGGATGTGGACGAGCAGATAGCCCTCGCCGCCACCTTTGGCTTTATCGCACCGCCCGACCGACGGGCCGAGCGCATCACCGTTGAAGGCAAGGTGTTCCGCTTCAGTGATGTGGACCTGGGGGACCTGCCGGTGGACCCGGCCCAGGCCCCCGATTTTGCCGCGCTCGCGGGAGCCGGCGAACTGCTGGCGGTGCGGGGGTACAGCACGGGCCAGGTACGCCGCGGCACGGCCTTCGGCCAGCCTGAGTCTGGCGTGCGCCCGGCCACTGATTTTCCCGGCCTGGACGCCTTCGTCTTTGTCGATGGCGGCAACAACAACCGGTATCCACCCCGGGCCGGCACCGATGGCGCCGAGCTTGGCGAAGCGGCATTCAGCGCCGAAGAGGTGCGGCAGCTCCTCACCAGCGCGATTGGTGTCGCCAACCGCGCTCGCGCCCAGATCCGCAGGCCGGTAGGGACGCCGGCACGGGTCACGGTGTCGATAGTCGACAGTCGCGGCGCCATCCTCGGCATGCTGCGTACCCGCGATGGCCCCATGTTCGGTGCCGATGTGTCGCTGCAGAAGGCGCGCACCGCGGTGTTGTTCTCGTCCCCGGACGCAGCGGATTTCCTGCGCGGCATAAGCACCCCGACCCAGTACCTGAACCCGGACCTGAGCCCCGCAGCGACGGTCAACATCGGCGATTATGTGGACGCCGCCCAGCTGTTCATCGGCCCCCAGGCGCTCACTGACGGCACCGCTTTCTCCGATCGGGCCGGCGGCAATTTGTCCCGGCCGTTCTATCCGGACGGCATCATCGGCAATCCCAGCGGTCCCTTCAGCAAGTCCTATGACGGTGAGTGGAGCGTGTTTTCGACCGGGCTGCAGCTGGACCTGTCGTTCAACAACATCATTGCCCACATCGCCTTCGTTGCGGGTCTGTCCGACACCGATGTCGGAGCCAATTGTGCCCAGTCGGCACAGCCGCGGGTGGCGAACGGAATCCAGATTTTCCCCGGCAGCGTGCCTGTCTATCGCGGCAGCACGATCATTGGTGGCATTGGGGTGTCCGGGGACGGCATCGAGCAGGACGACATGATCTCCTTCCTCGGCTTGCACGAGGCCGGTGAAGCGCTTGGGGGGGCAATCAACAATGCCCCGGCGGAAATTCGTGCCGACCAGCTGACCCCCGGCGGTGTGCGCCTGCGCTATATCCAGTGCCCGCAGACGCCGTTCATCAACAGCGACGCACAGTTCGTGTGTGCAGGGAAGTGAGCGCTATGGCCAAGCATCCATCTCTGACTGGTCCCGCCCTGGCGGGATTCTCTGCCCTGGGCCTGGTTCTGTTGCTGAGTGCAGCGGCATCGCCGGGCGTGGCCGCGGCGCAGGAGCCCGAGCCCGACCTGGTCTACTGTGATGACCTCGATCCCCGCGACCGCGGTCGCAGCACCCGGCGCCGTGCCGGTGGCTCCAACCGCGACTGCACCTACCGCGAAGTCACCATCGACGAGGAGACCGGAGAAGTGCTGCGCGAGGTGCCGGTGGCGGCAGCGCCGCGCACGGTGCTGCCGCGGCGCTATTCCTCCATTCCGCGACCGACCGCGGAGCAGTACGTGGAGCTGGTCCCCATCCCGGACCGCTGGCGCATTGTCGACAGTCTCGGCTATGAGGACAACTGGTGGGATCCCTACAACCAGAATACGATCAAGGGCGACAAGCCCATCCACGACGACTGGTTCTTCAACATTATTGCCATCTCCGATTCGGTGCTGGAGCTGCGCGAAGTACCGACGCCGGTCGGTGGCCAGAGCACCGGTGACCCGGGCTCGCTGAATGTGCTGGGAAATACGGAGCAGTATCTGTTCAACCAGAACCTGGCGGTCGAGCTGGTCTATTACAAGGGCGATACCGTGTTTCGGCCGCCGGACTGGGAGTTCCGCTTCACCCCGGTCTTCAACTACAACTACACCGAGCTGGATGAAATCCTCGGTGTCAATGCGGACCCCCGCGATGGTCGCACCCGCAGCGACAACCATGTCGGCATCCAGGCCGCGTTTGTCGACAAGCACCTGCGCGACGTTTCCGATCGCTACGACTTTGACTCGGTGCGAGTGGGCATCCAGCCCTTCTCCAGTGACTTCCGCGGTTTCCTGTTCCAGGATGCACCCTTTGGCGTGCGCCTGTTCGGTACCCGCGACAACAACCGGTTCCAGTACAACCTGGCCTGGTTCCGGCGTATGGAGAA
>NZ_JAVKCQ010000148.1:0-36589 GCF_040222615.1 Haliea sp. | reverse complement strand
ACGCATGGTGCCTTGCTCGCGCCAGCCGCCGCAGCGGTCGAACTCGGCGATCAGCCGCAGCAGGCGGTGATTCGCGGCATTGATCTGCGCCGCAAGGAGAGTGATCGCCTGACCCAGCTGTGCCCCATTTAGCCGCTGGGGCCGGTCTTCCACAGTCGCTGGCATGCCCATGACAACGCCTCCACTACTGTATCCATATACAGCATTCTAGTCCGCCTGCGTCGCCAACCCAAGAATCGCGTTACATCAAATGTGGTCACCGCGCGGTAACAGCAAGCACCAAGAACAGGTTCCCTCCCGGCCACTACTCTTCCCTATCACTGTTTCAATTCGACCAAGTTAGATGATGCTCTCGATTCCTGGATCCCCTGCCCCCCGTGGACCCTGGACCCTGGACCCTGGACCCTGGACCGTGGCCTGGACCGTAGACCGTAGACCGTAGACCGTAGACCGTGGACCCTTGACCCTTGACCCTTGACCCTTGACCCTGAACCCCTGAACCCCTGAACCCCTGAATCCCCAACTCACTGACCGGCTGACTCCGTGGCCTACTGACTCCCTAACTGACTAGCTATCTGCCTGACCAACTGCCAGTCTCCCCATAATTGCCCTGCCATTGCCCTGTTTTCGTCATGCTCTGCTCTGCTTCGCGCTGGTTTTCCCTGTTTCTGAACCTGACTGCCAGTGGATTCCAGCGCCCGCGGAGCTCGAAGCCGATGTTCCGGGCATCACGCCGCAAACGATGATGCTGGCGGCATGAGGTACCGGCAGAGGTATCAAAAAAGCCTGGATTGAAAGCTTGCCTGATTGGCGGTTAACCGCATTTATTCCCGGAGAACCCGAAATCCAGCAACCGCCCCGCCATTCCCAGCAGCAGCGTATTCAGCGCCGCTTTTACCCGAAAATAGTCCGTTCCCGGCGCGGGGGCCGAGGCCGGATCCGGCTGTTCCAGATACAGGCCGCGATTCACTTCCACCATGATCGCCGCAACCCGGGAGTCCGCCGCATACACCGTGGGCACGAGGCAGCCGGCATAGGGGAAGTCCACCGCGACCGAAAATCCCTGCCGGGCACACCAGTCCAGGGCATGGTCCACCAGCCAGGCCGGCGTGCTGGCGCAGGTGCCCAGGCAGATGTCCGGCCGCACCCGGCCGCCGTCGTCTTCATTGGCCAGTGGCCGCGCGGGGAAGCTGTGGGCATCCAGCAGCAGGCAGGCCCCATGGCGCTGCAGGCTACCGAGCACATCCAGCTCCAGCTTCAGATGCCAGGGTCGATACCAGTGGTCCAGCCACTGCCGGCGCTGCTCTGGCACCAGCTCCGGCCGCAGGCGCTGGCCCTGGCTGTCATGGGTGTAGATAACTCCCTGCCCCACCGCAGCGCGCGGCTCCAGGGTGTCGTCGGTATAGCGCTCCAGATCCACTACCAGCCGGCTCACCGACGTGGCGCACGGGGCCGCACCGGGCAGCTGGAACAGATCCGCGCTGTACCAGTCCGTCAGGCGGTTGAGCTCCGCGCGCAGGCGGGCGGAATCGAGCAGGGTCTCCCGGGCAAGCGCAGGCACGTGGGTGCCGGCATGGGGAGCGTGAACAACGTGGGGAAGAAACGAAGTAACGCCGCGTACGGCAGGCAATGCGGTCATGGGCCACCTCTTTAGTGCTTTGCAAAATGCGGGCGCACAAGGTGGATATCAAATGCCCGGTTCGTCACGTGAACCACACGAGCGCGCAGGATAGCGGATTGGGGTGGAAGGTCAAGAGCGCTGTCGCGTTCGTCAGGGGACTATCGGATCATGTATGCATCAATGCCCCGGTAATGACCGTCGTCAAAGTGGGCCATCGTCGCCATGTCGACCCCTGAGTGCTCCCCTCACCTCAAAACGGAATATCGTCATCCCCATAGCCCGGGTCGCCGTCCTGGCCGGGCATACCCTGCTGATAGCCCTCATACTCCGCCGCGGGCGCGGGCGCGGACGCGGTATCAGCCGCGGCAATTTTCCAGCCCTGCAGGTTGTTGAAGTAGCGCCCGTTGTATTCCCGGCCGCGAATGTCGAAGGTGACCGTGACTTCCTGCCCCGGCTGCAGCCCGTCCAGCAGGGCGATCTTGTCCTGCACGAATTCCAGGTTGATCTCCTGCGGGTACTTGCCGTCCTCCACGATGACCACCATCTCGCGCTTGGTAAAGCCACTGTTGAAGGTCTGCGGTTCCTGGATGAGCTTGATCTTGCCGGTCAAATCGTAGGCCACGCGGCGGGTCTCCTTGTGTGCGGATTGAGAGGTCTCAATGATACTCCGATTACTCGGGTTTTTCGTGGCCGCTACGGATTTTCCTCTGCCACCGTGATCAGCGGCAGCGGCGACCAACGCACAACCAGGCCGCGCGAAAGGCAGCTTGACCCAGGCCCCTGGTCATTCATCGCAAAAAACTTGCAGCGTGGCCCGTGCACATAGATAGTGACCTCTAAATCACAGCCTGGGGACCCTACCGTGTACCGACGATTGATAGTCAAAATCCTCGCCGGACTCATCGCCACAGCGCTGCTGGCGCTGGGAGCGCTGGCACTGGTGATCAGCCACGATGCACCCTGCGAGCCGGCGCCGCCGCTGGCGCAAGGCGCTGCAGGCTTCGCGGCCATCATGCAGCACTGCTACGGAGATGCCGACGTCCTCACGCTGGAGACCGTCGCACAGCCAGAGCTGGCGGACAATCAGGTGTTGGTGCGGGTGCACGCGGCGTCCGTCAACCCGCTGGACAAACACTTTCTCCACGGCACCCCCTACCTGCTGCGGCTGATGAACGGCTTCAATGCGCCGCAGTCACCGGGCGCCGGAGCAGACTTTGCCGGCGTGGTGGAAGCTGTGGGCACGGCTGTGAGCCTGTTCAAGCCCGGCGATGAAGTGTTTGGCGTGGCCAACGGCGCCTTCGCCGAATACCTCGTGCGCAGTGAAACGGGGAGTATTGCGCTGAAACCGGCAAACCTCAGCTTCGAACAGGCCGCCGCGATGCCGGTGGCGGCGGTCACCGCCCTGCAGGCCCTGCGCGACAAGGCACGCGTAGAGCCGGGCCAGCAGGTACTGATCAACGGCGCTTCCGGCGGCGTGGGTAGCTACGCGGTGCAGCTCGCCAAGGCCATGGGCGCAACAGTCACTGCGGTATGCAGCGGGCGCAACGCGGAACTGGTGCGCGGGCTCGGTGCTGACCAGGTGATCGACTACACCCAGCAGGACTTTACCAAAGACGACAAGCGCTACGATGCCATCGTCGACATTGTCGGCAACCACTCCCTGTCGGCTCTGCTCGATGTCACCGAGCCCGACGGGGTTCTGGTGCAGGTCGGGTCCATGCAGATGAACCCCTGGTGGGGCCCGCTGGTGAGGCCACTGCAGGCCGCGCTGCGCGCGCCCTTCGTTTCGCAGCGACTGGAATCACTAATGGCGAGAAGCAACGCCGAGGACCTGGCGGCGCTGGCCACCTACGCCGAGGCCGGCCAGCTCACTTCCGCCATCGATCAACGCTTTACCCTGGAGCAAGTGCCCGACGCGATCCGCTATGTGGAGCGGGGGAGGACGCGGGGGAAGGTGGTGATTAATGTGCTGCCTTAGTGCGGCGCTTCAGGGCGCGGCGGGTTAATCCGCCGGGGCCACATCCTTGGGCGACTGGTGGGAAAAATACGGATCCAGCTCTACGCCTTCTGGCGGGTTGAAATAGGTGCGCACGTGACAGACCTTGCCGTTGTTATTCACGGTATAGATCTCGATCCCCTCCACCACCACCGGCTGACCATTGAAGGTGCCGGTGGAGCGCACCACAAGGGCCGCCTGGTCCAGGCACACCTGTTTCAGGAGGCACTCCAGGGTCCAGACGTCGCCGTTCTTGAAGCTGTTCTCCCAGCTCTGCCGCACCGCCAGCGGGCCTTCTTTCATGAGCCCGCCGTAGGGGTCCTCAAAGACGATATCGTCCGCGAAATTCGCTGACCAGCGCGCCTGGTCCTGGGCGTTCCAGGCCTCGAAGTGCTCGTTGATGGCGTGGTCGATCTGTTGTCTTGTGGGCATGATTTGGCTCCGCTGGGAGATATTATTGTCAGGGTCGGAAGCAGTGACCGGCACTGGTTCACTCTAACTGCCTGCCGGGCCGCCCGTCGGCTCCAACAGCTCCGCCAGCCGTGCCCGCGCAGCGTCGAAGCGCGCGTGGAGGCGCGGTGTCTCGACTTCGCCGTAGGCTTCGCGGGCCTGCTTTTCGGCGGCATCGATGGCCCGCAGCAAATCGCGGGCCGCCGCTGCACTCGCCGCCGGATCGGTGGAGCCGATGGCGCCGATCCAGACCGGTGACGAATGCGCGAATGGCCGGGCGTGCATGCTGGGCCAGGCGTCGCTCCGGCGCTCGCTGGCGTAGGCGCGGACGGCGACCCAGCCGCCTGCTGGCAGATCGATTGCGCCGCTGTAGGTTCTGATCTCGCCGGCGGCGACGCCTTCAAGGCGCTCGACAACTGCGCCATTGAGGACGATCTCCAGCGTGTCGATGTCGGTGGTGCTGGCGAGCTTTGCCTGCCAGCTGTGGCGACCCGGCGCCACGACATCGCCCGGCCGCACGCCCTCACCGATCTCGAACACCAGTGCCGGCCCGGTGGTGACAAAGCTGCGGCCTTCCGCGGCTGCCTGGATAACCGCCTCGCTCGATGCATCACCGCCGGTCCGCAGGTAGGTCCGGGCCGTGCCCACGGCGGGCGTGCGATGAAAATCCACCCATCCATCGGTGCCGGACATCGCCGCGACCGGCCGGCCCACGTTCAGCAGCCGATACCAGACTTGTGCGCTACCCAGGGAACTGGTCCAGGCACAGACAAGCTCAATGCCCACACGTTCGGCGAGCACCCCGTCGGAGACCAGTTCCAGCGGAATCGGGTTGTCTGCAAGCCGCGCGAAGGGATCGCCGTCTTCAGCGATCGGGTGCACGTAAACCGGGAAAGCGCCGTGTTTGTCCGCGAACGCGATCACATCGCCGTTGGTCAGGTCGGGATCGCCGAGGGTCGGGTTGCGGGGGCCGAAGAACCAGGGGGCGAATGGCTCCTTCACACCCAGCAGGCCGATATGGCCATGAAAGTGAGAACGCACTTCCTGGGCCTGATGGACCACGCGGTCGCCCTGCACCGAGAACTGGCCAAGCATATCGCGGTCGATGCGGCGCTCCCATTGGTTCCATGACATCGGCGCGAGCTGCTGCAGATCCTCGCCGGCCATCAGGCGCAGGGCGTCGTCGTGGCTGGCCCGATGGTGTCCGTCGCCGTTGAGATGCACATGGTGATCGGCCGAGAGGTAGCCCTCGTCTTGCGCGTCCCAGATCGGGGTGACATTCAGCTTTGTCGTGGCTTCGGCGTTGGCCTTTACGCGCACTTCGGTCCTGGCGACCGGTGCCATCGGGCCGCGCGCGACAAGCACCGTGTAGCGGCCAGCCGGCAGCTCGAACAGCGCCTCGCCTTCCACGTAGAAGTAGTGACGCCCGGTCTGGGAATCATAATAGGTCGCGTCCCCGGCGAACGCGACCGGATGGCCATCCGCGCGAGTGATCGAAACCCGCGCGGTGACCGCGGCTTTGTCGGCTCCGCTCACCGTGACCGCCAGTTCCCCGGTTGCCTCACCGTATTTCCAGCGCTGGATCTGGACGAGCTCGGGCGTGCCACCGTAGGTGGGCATGCGCATCAGGCGGAACTGGCGGTTGGCATCCAGCTCGACGTAGTAGATCGACTCGCCGCCGGCACTGAATGCCGGCGTCAGCGCAAAGGGATTGCCTTCCGTCAGGCGATGCCTGACGCGCGGATCATCCAGGTCCAGGGTCCACAGGTGGTAGTCGTTGTCGATCGGGGCGCTGTAGACGATCAGTCGCTGGCTGGGGTGTGTATCGGCGGTCAGGCGATAGGTCAGCGTCTCGCCGTGGACGATGCTGTCGTTGCCGGTCAAGAAGTCGCGCTCGCGCAGCACGCGGTGCGCCCCGCTGCCGTGCAGATAGACAATGCCAGACCCGCCCGCCAGGCTGCGCACATTGCGGACCACCTGGGGCAGCCCGGTCAGCGTCTCGTCGGTACCGGATGCGAGATGGCGCCGGCGTAGCTCGAGGCTGCCGCTGGCACCGGAGGTATAAAACAGATACTGGCCGTCGTCGGAGAATTCCGGATCGAGCTCGATGGCGGGCGTATCAATGACCTGCTCCCTGCCGCCAGCGACCTCCAGCACCACAATAGCGGTATCTGCACCGCTGTCGCGTACCAGGGCAATGTGGCTGCCATCCGGCGACCACCGCGGACGGCTGTCCACACCGGATCCGCTGGTGAGCCGGGTTGCCTCCCCCGTCTCCAGATCCAGGCGCCAGATCCAGCCCTGCGCAGCAAACGCCAGAGTGCGACCGTCCGGGGCCGGCGCCGGATCCACGGGGCCATGGGAAAGTATCGGCAGCTCATGCTGCTCCAGGTAAGTGTGATGACCAAAGTCATCCAGCTTGGCGTAGCGATGAACCCACTGGGCGTGAGCCTGCGGCGGCGCCGCGAAGCTGGCCAGCATTGCCGCGAATACAGTGCAGGTGATCGCGTGACGGTTCAGCATGATGTTTTCCCTTGATCGGCGCTGTTCTCGGGCTTCAAGTCAGTCATTGTAGTCAGCGGGCAGTATACGTGGCTAACGGACCACAGTGCCTGCCAGCCGGTCAATCGGCGGGATTCTCGTAAATCACGTAGATTTTGCGGGTCGGCTCCAGCACCTCCCACTGGCCTTCAAAGCCGGCCGGGACACAAACCTTGTCGCCAGGCCCCAGCGCCATTTCATTGCCAGCCAGGTCGCGCAGGATCGATCGTCCGGAGAGGATGTGAAAGTACTCGTTCTCGGTGTACTGCACCCGCCAACAGCCGGGCTCCGCTCCCCACTCGCCAGCGAAAAATCGGCCGTCGGCCTCGAAGTGCAGGGTATTGTGCTGCTCAGGGTGCCCCTTGACGAGCCGTTCGGCAGGTGTGGGGTAATGCTCGGTAGCCGCGTTGCTGGTGGCGAAATTGACAAGGTCGGAGACTGTTTTCGGCATGCTCAATTCCCGCAGTGGTTGAGTTCGGTCCGGGACAATCGTGCTTTCGGCACGGCCAGAAAGCAATAACCTCGAGCGGGTAGTCTCGGCTACAGCTGAGAGGCGCCACTCTGGTCGTCACAATTGCCTGTATACTTTTGCACCATTTTAGGTACACTCCCCAGTGAAAAAGATCACAGCGCATTTTTTCGCAACCGATGCGGGCGCTGAACCGGTCAGAGACTGGCTGAGCAAACTCGGGGATCCGGACGATCGGCGAGGCATGGCGCATGGCACGAAACAAACACCTTGGCAGCAGCCTGAACAGCTTCCTGGAAGAGGAAGGCTTACTCGACGAAGTGGAAGCAATCGCGGTCAAACGAGTTCTGGCCGCAGAGGTCGCCGCCTATCTCAGGCAAAACGACGTCCGCAAAACCGCATTCGCGAAGCGTATTCGTACCAGCCGATCACAGCTCGACAGACTACTCGAGCCCGACAATCCGAGTGTCACCCTGCAAACGATGGTGAAGGCGGCGCGCGGAATCGGCAAAAAACTTGAACTAAGGCTTGCCTGATTTCTACGCGCCAGCAACACCTTTATCGCAACGAAACTACTACCGCCCAAACGTCCATTCCGCCAACTGCTGATCCGCCTTCAGGCGCGGCCGCTGGTGCAGCATGGCCTGGTAGATGTCCGCAGGGGCTGGCCGCTCGACCAAGGTCGGCAGTGACACCGTGGCTTCCAGCAGGAAGCGCTCACTGTGCAGTGACCCGAGCCAGGCGTAATCCCACCAATGCAGGATGACACAGCGACGCACGAGCACATGAGCACATGAGCACATGAGCACATCTGACGAAAAAGGACGCGTAACTCGCACGCATGAGTCACACAATCCGCGGATACTTCTGGACCCGCTGGTTCAGCGCCAGGTTCTCGTGAAGCTGAGCATCACCCCGCACCGGGCGAAAACGATGCCTCATCTGGGAAGCGGGCAAAAGCCGCCAGGGACTATCGCCCAAACAGCTCCTCAGGTGAGCCGGCTGTCAAAATGTCATCTGCCCAGGTTTCCAACGTTTCCGCGGAAGCGTGTTCCAGCTCTTTCAAGACCCAGACAGGGAGTTCGCCAAAGCGACGCACCAGCAGACGCTGCAGCACACGGCGCTCACCTTGTTCCAGCCCTTGCTCCAGCCCTTGCTCCAGCCCTCGCTCCAAGCCCTGCTCCAGCCCTTGCTCCACCCCCTCCCGCCGCGCGGAGCCGATGCTCAGGTTCCAGTTGATGCGGCCGCGCTCAAGGGACTCGGCCAGGCGCTGGGCCTCTTCGTCGGCGCTGAGCTGGCGGATGCTGCCCATGGCTTTCTTTACGGGCTCGTGCGTTACCTCGGCCATTATGGTGTCCTCTTGCCAGTGGCGAAAAAATCGGACCCAATCCCCCGGTGCGCCCTGCAGCTGCCCGAGGCGGTCCGCTTTCTTCAACTCGATCACCGTCAATTGTAGCTCGCTTCCCAGCAGCACGTCATGCTGGGTGGCGTCGCGCATTTCAAAACGCCACAGGGCCTGCTGCCGCTGGGCTTCGCTGGAAATGAACAGGTCGAAATCCAGCAGATGAATCCCGATCGCGCTGGCGACGGCCTGGTACTCCTCACCCGCGTCCAACTGCTGGGACAGCAGCCGCGCCAGGTAAAACAGGCTCCGCGCACCCCAGTCCCGCGCGTGCTGCACCTGCATCTCGATGTTGTACTGGTGGCCATCCGCACACCGGGCACGCACATCCAGCACAATTCCCTTGCCCGTGAGTTCCGCGGCCTCGATGGTGGGGTTGAGAATCTCCACCCACACCACCCGCGGCAGGTCGGGCCGCAGGTCGTTGATCAAGGCCAGCGTTAGCTCCGGGTCACCGGCAAACAGGCGCTTGAACACGTAGTCGTTTTTCGGGTCCAGCAGTGTGACCATTGCGCCCTCCGTGGCGGCAGCGGTCAATACCAAGGGTTACTATTGAACACTGCAGGGCGCCGGGCAACCTCTTGGCCGTAAATGATGAAAGATGCGTTTCCGCGGAAACGCTTTTCGGTTATAAACAGCGCCAGAGCGGAGGCACAGTGACATAAAGCGGACGGGGCTGCGAAATGAAGGCGAAGCCGCAAAGCAGCAGCTACCGCCCAAACGTCCACTCCGCCAACTGCTGATCCGCCTTCAGGCGCGCCCGCTGGTGCAGCATGGCCTGGTAGATATCCGCGGGGGCCGGTTCCTCAACCAGGGTCGGCAGTGACACCGCCGCCTCCAGCAGGAAGCGCTCACGGTAGGGCGACCCCAGCCACGCCTGGTCCCAGCAGTCCAGAATACGTCCGTTCGGGACAGCCCACTCTCTCCAGCTCATCTCCCCGGCTCGCCGTTGACTTTGTTATCATATTTGATACCCTCCCCGAATGTCATGGAAGATTACATTCTTCAATCACAAGGTTGAAGCCGAGGTGCTGGCCTTTCCCGCAGGAATCCTGGCTAATTTCCTGCACATACTGGAGCTGATTGAAGATTTTGGACCCGCACTTGGAAAACCACATACCGCTCCGCTGGGTAGTGGCTTATTTGAGATTCGGGCCAAAGGCAGGGAAGGGATTGGTCGGGCGTTTTTCTGCGCAGTCAAGGACCGGGAGATCGTCATTCTTCATTCCTTCGTCAAGAAGACACAGCGAACGCCAAAAAAGGAGCTTGAAAAGGCTCGCCGCAGATTGAAGGAGTTGGATTAATGGCAAGGCCAGATTTAAAGGGATTCAGGAAAAAGGCTCTTGAGCGTCCTGACGTGCGTGACGAGTATGAACGGTTGTCCCCGGCTTATGAACTGCGCCGCAAACTCGTCTCGCTTCGACAAAGCGCCGGACTCACTCAGGAACAGGCGGCGGCAAAGTTGAATACCAAAAAGAGCAACATTTCCCGTCTGGAGAGCGTGAACTCATCGATATCTCCAAAGCTATCGACGATAGCCGACTATGCTCAGGCCATGGGCTACCGCGTACAGATCGAATTCGTCCCCCTGACTGCACGTGAGCGCAAGCGGGCCTCGGCGCAAACAGAAAGCTGATGCAGGCCATCCCCTCCGCACCCGAGCTGAGGCTTGGCTAACTTCCATACTCCCACTACCGCCCAAACGCCCACTCCGCCAGCTGCTGATCCGCCTTCAGGCGCGCCCGCTGGTGCAGCATGGCCTGGTAGATATCCGCGGGGGCCGGTTCCTCAACCAGGGTCGGCAGTGACACCGCGGCCTCCAGCAGGAAGCGCTCACGGTACGGCGACCCCAGCCACGCCCGATCCCACCAGTCCAGAATACGCCCGTGCGCGGAGGACAGGGCCAGCGCGGATGGCAGCTTGTCGCCCTTGGCCAGGTTGACGTCGCTGCGGGCGGGCAGCAGGTTCCACAGGTCGTTGTTGAACCAGCGCGACCAGGGGAAGCAGTGGTCGATATGCAGCCTGTTCGCCTCGCGGACTTGGCGGGCGCTCCACACGCAGGGAACGTCCACACCCTGCTGGCGCAGGTCCAGCAAACGGCCGGCGGCGAGGCTGGTATCGCGCCTCCCCTCCTCCCAGGCAAATACCTGCTGGTCGCCGGCGCGGGGATCACTCACGTTCCACTGACTGTGCAGCGCCGCCCACTCGCGCAGGATGGCGGGCTCCAGCCAGCAGGCGTACTGGCCCAGGGTCTGCCAGATCGCGGCGGGAATACGGAACACGCCGAACCGCGCCAGGTACTCCGCGGAAATCACCAGCGGCTGTGGCTGAAAACGAAACCCGCGCCGTTCGAATTCAAATACAGGGTCAGCCCGACCGGGCCAGGTAATGTAGCGGGTGGGCATGGTGGTGATATTGGCGCAGGCATCGCGGATGGCCTGGGTGACGATGGCGGCATGGTCCGCCGCCAGATGGCCGCCCACGCGCAGGCCATAGGGCGATATTTGTGCCAGCTTCCAGAAGGCGTCCCGGGCAAAGCCATAGCCCTGATCCGACTCGGGGCGCTCGCGCAGCTGGTGGTCGATCAGCAGCGGCTTGTACTGCTTCAGCCAGTAGAGGCCGACGATACCGAGCGGAATATCCACCCAGTCATCCGAGCGCCGCATTACCACCCCGGGGGCGCTCTCGGCAATCCGGGTGAGCACCCGCAGCAGCCCCAGCTTGTAGGACGCCGACTTGTTGTCGTTGACGATGATGTGGCGCAGCAGCGGCAGACTGCCCGTGCCATCATCCGGGATGGTGAACACCACCGTTTCCCACTCCACGTGGGCGCGGGTCTGGTCCGGCTGCCGCACCGGATCCTTCATCACCACCGCCCGGCGCTGGGCGAACACCGCGAGCTCCGCGGCAGACACCGGATGAAAACCGCGCTCCCGATTCTCCTGCTCATCGCTGCCGTGGCGCAAGGTGATGACCAGCGCGCCGCCGGGCTTCAGCAGCTCCGTGAGGATGCGGAAGGCCCGTTCGCGCTGGCCCTGTGGCACATGCATCCAGACGGCGCTGAGCAGCACCAGGCCGAAGCGGTGGCCGAGTGCGCGCAGGCGGGAGAGTTCCGGCAGGGAGTCGTCCAGCCAGGTGACGCTAGGGTGGGATTTGGGTATAGCCAGCTCGCGCATACCCCGGCTGGGCTCGACAGCGATGACGTCCCAGCCCTTTTCGGCAAGCCAGTTGGCGTCTCGGCCGGAGCCGGCGCCGATGTCGCAAGCGAAGCCGGGGGTGGTAACCTGGATCAACTCTATCCAGTGCGAATTAATCTGCGATGGCGCTATAGACTGATAGTCCTCTGACAGCCTGGCGGCGTTGTTGTCGTAGAAAGTTCGAGGATCCACCGTTCAGTTCCCCGCAAAGTCTGCGGAATGCTCGATCAATTGATCAACGAAATCACCAATGTCCCGTTTCTTGCTGTCGGTTACTGTCTCCGTGCTCTCCTCCATACCAGAGTACTCGAGCCAATCATGATCAAGTGAATCATCGTGATTGGGAAATTGGAGCGGGGGGAGTAAATCGGGGGACGCTGGAAAAAACTGTCCATCAATCAAATGCGGTTCGAGCGCCTTTTCAAGATGAGCTACACTCAGATCCCGTTTGTTGGCAAAAACAACAAAACCCCATAGCTTGTTGTTTCCAGCGTCACGATAGAGATACTCAAAACCCACGTTCATACGCCGACCTCAACCTCTGCATCGATTCCTGAGCTATTTGGGCTACAGCATCTCACGGTTATAGTGAACACGGGGATGCTACGCGGGGCGAGCATGTTCAAACAGGTGAGCAGGCATAGGATGCTCCAGTTCCCAGACCATCGATATCGGCCTATCTCCCTCGTACGACAGCAAATCCTTAGCAGCGCCCAAAAACACAAATGGCGAGGTCTCCAGGCCTTGCCGCTTTTTCAAACGGGCAAAAAACAATACGACGTAGCCCCGCTCTTTGAAATGGATATACCCCTTGCCCCGGTCACTGGCCTGGGACGTTCCTGACTGACTTTGCCAGTGCAGCTTAGTACGGCTAATTGGATAATCTTCATAGCGGGTAGTCGGCGAGAAGTCACGTTCCTCCTTTTGGAACGTAATCAGGTTTGCGTAGAATTTATGCTCGCGCGAGTGAAACGCACCGACACCTGTAGGACCGGTCCTTTCCATACTGGCTATACCCAGCAGAGACTTAATTTCTGCCGAGCCATACTCGGCGTGAAGCCGAAGTCGATGACCGGAAGGCAATTCAATCTCAGGCATGACCGTAGACGCCCTGGAAAGACGCCAATCAGCTATTTCCGCCGCATCATCAACAAGCGTGGGATTGGCATTCCACCGTGCGATTGATTCGTTAACAGACGAGACACCAATAGTGGGACCATTTTGGCCCCACAACAAATAGTGCAAAGCCAGACCCACCCCTTTGTCATCGTAGCTGGCACTAATCTCCGGATGCTGAATATCGGAAACTGCCTTCAGGAGCACTGGATCTGTTCTCAGTGCGAGACGGGACAACGCCTTCCTACCAGACAAGATATCCGCATCGGTTAGCAACTCTTCTCGAAAAGCTTCCGCTTTCCATTCGGACCAGGTCTTCTTCCTCAGAACATCGCTCACATCCAGACCAGTCTCTTCGATAAACGATCCAAACCGAAGAGGCTGATCCGACTCGGACTCCCAGGTACGTATCGTTTCTGGAATAAAGTTATTCAAGTCATCTAGAACTGCTTTGATTTTCTTTAGGACTTCATCCCTAGCGACGCGCTCAAGCTGAATATTGCACCCTGCTGGCAAGCTGGGAAAATCCTGCTCGACCTCCTTGTCGAGTCGCATGCGGCCATCAGAGAGAAGCGCGGCAAATTTTCTATCCAGACGGTAGCGCCTGTGGGTCTGACCTACGAAATCGAGAACGGTCAAACAGTCTTTGCCTGGCGCATGACGAAGACCCCGTCCAAGTTGCTGTAGAAATACTGTTAGGCTCTCCGTGGGCCGAAGGAACATGACGAGGTTGATGTCGGGAATATCAACGCCTTCACTCAAAACATCGACTGTAAACAGGAAAACGATGGCTCCATCTCGAAAATCGCGTAATCTTGCTTCCCGAGCATCAGAAGGCGTATCCCCGAGGAGCACTTCAGAGGGGATCCCTGCGGCTTGGAAGCACTTTGCCATATATTTCGCGTGACTCACCCCCGCACAAAAACCGACGCCTTTTGTCTCGGACAAGTCGGGCTGATAATTGCTAAGGGCATTCAAAATCAAGTCAACGCGCTGACGAGCGCGAAAATCATCGCCTGTATAGACTGCTTCCAGCTCCCTCGAATCGTACCTACCGTTGCTCCAAAAACGTTCCTCGCTCAGGTCTACGGTATCGGTCACGCCAAAATAGTGGAACGGGCATAGCAGCCTCTCTTCCAACGCCTCAGGAAGCCTGATCTCTGCGGCATAGCGTCCGCCGAAGTCAGGCAGGATCGAGCTTCCATCCATTCGCTCGGGTGTAGCAGTCAAGCCCAGCAACAACTCCGGACACAAGCTGTGGATTATGGGTCTATAGCTAGCGGCAGGTAAGTGATGAGCTTCGTCTATCACGACGTATGTGAAATGGCCACTCCCTAACGATTGCCAAGCATTTCCGGCGCCTAGACTTTGTACCGACGCAAAGACATGCCGCCACTCGACAGGTTTCTGGCCGTCAACGAGCAATTCGCCAAAATTTGGATCACGGAGCACAGTTCGAAAACAGCTCTGCGCCTGCTGCAGAATCTCTTTGCGGTGTGCAACGAATAACAAATTGGGCAGCCCATCAGCAGTCTCAGCAAAGCGTCGATAATCAAGCGCAGAGATTACTGTCTTACCTGTTCCTGTCGCGGCAACAACGAGATTTCGTTTCTCCCCATTCTCACGCGCTGCCGCGAGGGCTTCCAACACCCGTTCCTGGAAAGGTCTGGCAGTAATGTCCGCAAAGAAGACCGCAGTACTAGCGTCTCTCCTACGAGCGCGACCAATAGCCACTCGAAACCTTTCGAAGTCTTGCTTAAAGAAAGGCTCAAACTCCGGACTATCCCAGTAAGTCGCAAACTCTGCCGAGAATCGATCCAGAACATGCTTCATATCTTGTTCTGTGACCTTTACCGTCCACTCCAACCCGCTGGTCATCGCAGCATGAGACATGTTTGCAGAGCCGATATAGGCAGTAGAAAAACCAGTGTCCCGAATAAACTGGTAAGCCTTTGCGTGGAGACGCGTGCCGCCAGTGTCGTATGAGAGGCGAACTTCTATGTTTGGCTGGGACGCCAGCCACTCCAATGCTTCGGGATCGCTAGCTCCCATATAGCTGGTAGAGATGATTCTCACGGGAACAGCAGAAGCGGCCAACGATTCGAATGCCGGGCGGAGCAATCTCAGGCCAGACCATTTGATAAACGAAACCAGTATATCGACGCGATTAACGGTTGCCATTTCTGCTCGAAGCTCGTGCTCCAGCGGCGGGTCGCCGCGCTGTCCTGTGAGCAACATGCTGGTAGACAGTGGTGTAGTCGGGCGCACACTTCTCCGGTTGTCGCTCTGAACTTCTAGCAGGAGTTGATCTTTTTTCGAGAGAATCTTTCTTCTAATCAGGTACTCCAACCCATCCGTTTCGCTAACCAGCTGGACAACTCGATTCACCAAAGCGAGCCTTCCATCAGGCTTCTCGTTCCGCAGCGCCTGTTCCAACACGTCAAGCAGAAACCGAGAATAGGTATGGGGCTGAGACTCATCGTCGATCGATCTCAATATCGCTTTCAGCTCAGGCTTGGAATCCAAAAGCTCCTGGAGTTCCTCGTCCAGCAAACGCTCATAAAGGCCGATCGGTAAATCTCTCGTCATCGGCTTGCCAGATGGTTGAGCTGCAGAAGAACAGGTATATCGGCAGGAGCCCATTGAAGCTGCTCCCAATCTCTGTGATCAATCCAGACAGAACCGATATGCTCAGTGAGATGGATACGTGGACGTTCAGCACACTGAGAGAGATACGGAATCAACCGAACTTTGCCAAAGTCGTATTCGTGAATAACATCAGCGAGTCGGTGGATTCGCCCAAGCATTAGCGTGAGCTCCTCCTGGATCTCTCGCCGCAGGGCAGTTTCTGGTGGCTCGCCGACCTCAACTTTACCCCCCGGGAACTCCCAAGACAGGCCGAGACGTTTGTTAGCTGGTCTCTGTGTAGCCAGAACGGCGCCAGTTGCGTCTTGTAACACAAGGCACACTACATCAATTGGCGTTGCGGCCGCATTCATCATCTGCCTTCCTGTACTTACGCGACTAAAATAGACCGCGCCGAGGAGCGAAGGGCACGTACAACGCACTGGTTATCTGGCCACGATTCCATTACTTTACTCCGAGTGACCTTCTTGTTATCGCTTTCACTCCGAGCTCTAGCTCAGTTTCTTTGCGAACTCGTGTCAGAGATCGTAGCGTCTGCTGTTTGTTCAGTGAATTGGCTCGACGATCAAACCGATACAGCTGGCGAAATAGACCTTCCATTTCTCGAATTTCAACATCACTGATGTTGTCCCAAACCTCATAGTAAGAAAAATGGGTCCAAGTCGAGATTTTTCTTCGTTTATGCTGAATCAGGCGACTTCGAATCCTTCCGTTGGCCTCTCTTCCGGACATACCTATGTAAACAGCGTCGTATGCCGCACCTCGCTTGTAATAGAGAGCATAGATACCGCGAAGATTCTTTGGTACAAGCCCTATTTCCTCAATTGGCCGGTATTCGAGGGCAGACTTGATGAGTCTCATGCTACTTTTCATTTGACATTCTCAACATCTACTTTGGTTCACATGACGCCGCGCTCTGCGGCAAATATGGAGCGGAGCGGAATATTTGTCCGATAGCAACGCCTTGTTATACGCTTCGCTTTGCATCAGGTTACAACATCCATCATTTCTTGATGGTGCTTTTCGTCCAGTTCGCCAATCCATTCAAATATATCAGTAATAACAGAAACGCTTTCACCAATCAGATTTTCAACAAAATCTTCATTGGTTTCGATCAAGTCATTATGTGAATATTCATTGATAAATTTACGGATTTTTTCCTTCCCTACATCTTCGGGGCTAGCACTGGCAGATACTGCTGCATCGAAAAGGTTGGCAAAATTCCCCCGGTTTTTGGGGAATTTAAAGGACAAGAACGCCTCCAGTAGCTTACGGGACAAATTGGCTGCAAGAAAGTGGTCGTCTGTTTCAAGAGCTTGTTGGTTCTTTAACGAAAGCAGCCGCGAAAAAATATAGTGGTATTCTGAATTATACAAGGTCAATGCTGGCTCGGCATCCGTGTACGTTGAAGCCCTTGGTCTTTCGTTGCTTGCCTTAACCACATAGAAATTTGCAATATTCTGATTATCGCGCTTATTCTTTCTTGAAATCCAGTCACGGACCAGCTTGAAAAATGTAAAATTATGGGTCAACACAAAGAATTGTTTTGCCTTTTCACAGTTCTTTTTCATAAACGAATAAGCGTGAAATAGGTGATTTGAATCGAAACTTGAAATTGGGTCATCTACAACAACAATAGTGTCTTCAATATTATTGTTGTTTTCCTTCAGCTTTGTAATAAAGTAAACAAACGCAATAGCTGTCTTTTCACCTTCGCTTAAGTTTCCGTCAACAGATTCAGAATTGTTTCGAAGAATTTCATAACCCTTTTTCACAGGATTAAAACGAAGTGTTAGTTCACTGCGCCCAAGGAACTTGTGAAGCGATTCGTTAAATTGGTCAGCTCCCAAGCCTTCATTAGATAGTGAATCTTTAAGAGTTCGAATTTCAGTTTTCCGGTTGGTTATGGTTGTTTTTAACGTGTTATTTGCTGCTGTACGGTCAACCACTTCCTTTTTCCTGTCGTGATACCCGAAAGTCTTAACTTCAGTTGTAGCATAGTGAAGTTCAAGCCGCTTCTTGGCTTTGTCTGTTTCTTCTTTAAAGTTGTCTGACTTGTGATTGTGCTGCCCAACAATCGAGCTAATCGCGGTCATTGCGTCGTTGAAAGCTTTTATTAAAGATGCGTTGATGGCTTCAACCGTGAGACCTGTTTCAAGTGGGTTTGCTGTCTTCTCCTTCAGGGTGCTATGCCAAGTTGATATTTCTTCGTTCAGGTCTGCGGTAGCTTTTTCCAAGGCTATACAGGCTTCACTGTATTCCTTTTTTAATTCTTCGTAAAAGTCGCCTGCGGCTGGAAGTATTGAGGCTTGTATATATTGACTGGCAAGCCAGCTATCGGCTTTCACAAGCCTATCCTGAAAGGCTTTGTAATCATCGTTGAAATGGGCTTCAAGCTGCTTGGTTCGTTCTTCGGTGACAGTGTTGCCACAAAATTCACACTGATTTGTATCGTGGCGTTTGTGAAGATCAAGACCGGCTTCAACCCAAGTCTTTATATCACCATGCTCAACAAGTCGTTGAATGGTTTTACTGACCACGCTGGTCTTAAGAAGGTGATCAAGGCGTTCTTTTGCTTTAGTGAAAGTTTCCTGATTGATGTTCTGCTTGGCAAATGAAATGGGTTTTTTTTGATCAGGTTTCGCGGCATTTGTTAGCTCGATGATTCTTTCTTCGTCAAGTAGCGGAGCGTCAGTCTTTGTGGCTTCAATGTTTTCAGAAATAAATGCTTCAAACTTACGTTTATCATAATTCAGATAATAGCGGTCAGTCGTATCAATGGACTGAAGGCTTGTTTTCAAGTGTCTTGCGCTATCAGTTTCAAATTTTGAAACGGCGCCGTCCAGCTTCCTAATTTCTTCGGATTCTTTGCTAAATGCTTCGGCGTCGGTCTTTTGCGCCTTCTTTAGTTCTTCCAGTTTTTCGCGCTCTTCAATTTTTTCTTTGTCCACAAGCAAAATGCTTTTGACAATGCTGTTCCATGAAATATTTTCTTCAATGAAGTCATGATTGAAGGTGTAGACATTTAGTTCAGACTCGGCAATGTTCGCTTGTGTAATGGGGATGCCACCGTCAATACTTACTGTAAATTCAGAAGAAGGGAATTTTTCTGAATTGGCTTTGTTTTCGATGCACCGAAACACAGCTGAAAGCGTAGATTTACCGCTACCATTCCAGCCATAAAACAGGTTGTATCTTCCGAAATCTTTGGCATTGGTGTTAGTGTGATTCTGGAAGATACCGAATTGTTTTAGTTTTTGTATATTCTTTATTGACATAGCATCCCTGATCCAAAACTTACTCAATGTTCAGTAGGCGTATAATGCTAATTATGCGGACCACTCCGTATAACACTGCGCCGACTAATTTCTGTACACCCTGAGAAAGACACATATATTTTCGATTATTTTCAAAAGCTTATCGAGGCATTACTCTGCACGATCCAACCGAATCAACCGGCCCACCCGCTACCACTCACAACCTCCTCACCCCCACCTCCCCCAAATACATAAACCGCCCCGGCGTACACGTCAGCACCACCACCTGCGCGTCCCGCCCCGCCGCCGCAATCGCTGCACCCATGCTCTGCAGGCGGGTGGGGTCGGAGAAGCCCAGGGCGTCGTCGATGATGACTGGTACGCCGCCCTGGTCGGCGACGATGCGGGCGGCGGCCAGGCGGGTGAGGATGCCGAGCTGTTCCTTGGCGCCGACGCTGAGGGAATCGAAGGGGATGGTCTTGCCGTCGCGAATGACGTCGAGGATGGTCCAGTCCTCGCCCAGCACGATGTCGAAGTCGCTGCCGAAGACGATCTTGCCCAGGTTCTGGATGCCTTCCCGCAGGGGGCGCACGTAGGCCTGGCGGGAGGCGTCACGGTGTTCGTTAAGAGTTTCCCATAGCAGTTTGGCGGCGGCGGCGCGGCGCTCGGTGGCGGCCAGGGTATCTTCGGCTTCCGCCAGGGCCTGCTCGGCGGCTTCCAGTTCCTCAAACAGGCCATTAGCCTGGGCGCGGTCCAGGCGGCTTTCGAGTACAGCCTGTTCCTGCTGCTGTTCGATAATGTCGCGCTCGGCCCGGCGCAGGGCGTGGCTGGCGTTGTCCAGTTGCAGCCTGGCGCTGTCCGGGTCTTCCGCCTGTAGCTGCGCGCGCAGCTGTTCCAGTTCGGCGTTGATGGCCGCCAGTTGCTGTTCCCGCTCGGTCACTACCTGTTCCAGGGCGGCGTCGGGTTCGGCCTCGCGCTCCTGCGCCAGGCTGCTGCGCTTGTCTTCGAGCACGCTGGTAAGCGCGTTCACTTCCGTGCTGGCCTGCTGCTGTCTGGCCTCAGCGCGGGTGAGTTCGTCGCGCCGTGTTTGCAGCCGGCCGGTCTCCTGGTCCCGTTCGGATTCACAGGCGTCCAGGGCTTCACCGGCGGTCTCCAACTGCTGTTTGGCCTCGTGCGCGCTGGCGGGCAGGGGCTGGTCCGGGTCGCGCTGTTGCAGGGCATCGTCGCAGGCCTGCTGCAGCCGCGTGCAATCCACCTGCAGGGATTCTTCATCCGCGCCCTGCAGGGTGTCTTCGATGCGCTCGCGCACGCTGCGCACTGTCTGTTCGGCGTCCGCCCGCCGTTCGTCCAGGGTGATGGCCTGCTCCACGCTGCGTACCTGGTAGCGGGCCAGCAGGGTATCCAGTTCCTGCTGCTTCGCGTCCACCTCTGCCGCCAGCTCGCCGGCGGAGGCCGCGGGGGCGATGGTGATGCGCGCCAGCTCGGGGATGTCGATCTGCAGGCTCTCGGCCACCTGCCGCTCCAGCGGCGTGCCGGGGCGCAGGCTGATGGCTTCCCCGTTTAGCTGGAACTCCGCCGCTTGCAGGGCGTCGATGCTGAGGCGGGTGGCGGCGTTGTCGCGGGTGCGGCTGGCCACATCCAGCGCGCTGGCGGCGGCCTGGATGTGCTTGCGGCCTTCCGCGGTAATGTGAATATCGGCCAGGGTCTTGCGCAGTGCCGCGAGTTCGGCGCGCTGGGTCTGCACCCGTTCCAGCAGCTGCTGCAGGCGCGCCAGTTCGGCGGCGTCCTGCAGGTAGGCGGTATCGCGGCGGGCCTGCTGTAGTGCTTGCTGCAGGGCGCGGCGCTGGACCTGCAGGTCCTTGTGCGTGGCCTCCGCTGCCTTCACGGTGCGTTCCAGTTCCGCTGCGTGTTCGGCCAGGGGCTGCAGCGCGGCCTGCTTCTGGGCCAGGTCCTGCTCGCGGCGGGCGATGTCCGCCGCTGCGTCCTGGCGCCGCTGCCACTGGTTACGGGCGTGCTCCAGCAGCTGCTGTAGCGGCTTGCCCTCCTCCTCCTTCGCAGTCAGCCGGGCCTGCAGGCTGTCGATCGCGGTCCAGCGCTGCTCGTGCTGTTCCTTGGCTTGTTGCAGCTCAGGCAGCGCGCGCTGCAGGCGGGAAATCTCCGCGGAGACGTTTTCGAAGCGGCGCAGGTCGTCGTCCAGTTCCCGCAGGGTGGTCTTGAGTTGCTTCACCTGTGTGCTGTGCTGTTCCACCCGCTGTTGCTGGTCGCCATAACGGGGCTTGCCGGTCTTCAGGGTGAAGTAGCGTTCGTACTCGGCCTGTACCGCGTCAAACAGGGCGCTCTCCTCGCCGCTGACTCCGGCACCGCCGGCGGCATTGTCCAGGGCCCGGGCCAAGCCGTCGGAGTCCGCCAGTCTGACGCCGCCGATCTCCTTGCCCTGCTCCACCAGCAGGGCGTCCCACAGGGCCATATCCATGTGGCCGCTGAGGATCTCCCAGGCGCGATTGTGGGCGTCGTCGCCGGTGAGCTGTTCCGCCCGCGGCGCGAGGATGCGCAGTTCGGTGCCGGCCTTGCGGTTGTAGGTCTTGCGGTAGTGGAAGTGGTAGTCGCCACAGCGGACCTCGGCAGCGACGCTGCTGCCCACGTCCTGGCCCACCGGCTGCACGGCCTGCACTTCCTTTTTCTTCGAGCCGGACTTTTCCCGGAACAGCATGCGCAGGGCCTCCACCAGGGAGGACTTGCCGACCTCGTTGGGGCCCTCGATCAGGGTCACGGCATTGTCGAATTCTATGTGGCTTGAGCTGACGCCGCGCCAGTTCTCCAGGGTGAGGGTGAGCAGCTTCATGCGCTGCGCCCTCCCTTCTCGCTGCTGGGGCCCTTAATTTCGCTGGCGGCGCCGCCCGCCAGCCGGTACATCAGGCGCAGGGCATCGTTGGCGGTGTCGTCGGTGGCGGCCTGGGCCAGCAGAGCTTTCCAGGTGGCGTCGGCGTAGCCGCTGAGGGCAATGGCGTTGTCGTCCAGGGCGTCGGGGATGACGGCCAGGTCCGTGGTGCGCTCCCGGCGCTTGAGGCTGGCGAATACCTGGGAGTGTTTATCCAGCAGGGCATCCAGCTCTGCCGCCAGTGCCAGGTTGACGCTGCCGGTGAAGCCGACCTTGAGCACGGTGCATTCCTTGCCGCGCACTGCATCCAGCCACTGGGCGAAGGCCGCGAGGTCTTCGGGGGCGTTGATGTCCCGCTGCAGGGCCTGGAATTCCCAGAAGCCGGTGTTGAGTGGGGTGAGGGTGCAGGTGTCGTTGGCGAGTTCTACCAGCAGTGCCTTGTTGGGATCGACTTCGTCGAAGTCCGTCACCAGCGGCGTGCCGGAATAGCACAGGCTGCCGCTGTTGCCGACGTTGGTCAGGGAGTGCCGGTCACCCAATGCCACGTAGTGCACCTGTCCTTCTGCCAGCGCCTGTTCCAAGCGCGCCTGGCTGACCACCCCGGGCTGGCTCTGGTCGGGCGACAGGGAATCCACCTGACCGTGGCCGAGCAGGATGCGGGTGACGCCGGGGGCGGGCTCCAGGTCCTTCAGCGCCCTGGCACAGAGGTCTTCCGCCGGCCGCTTGCTGAACCAGGGTGCGCCGACCACCTCGACATTGTCCAGGCCCGGGACCGGGATCGGCGTGCTGTCTTCAACCACGATGATGTGGTCGCGGGCCTGGTCCTTGAAGGCTTTGCTGCGGAAGATCGAGGAGGCATCCAGCGGGTCGTGGTTGCCGGGCAGCAGGAACACCGGCACCGATACGCTGTTCAGCGCATCCAGCGCCCGGCTCAGGGTCTGGGCAGAGAGCTGGTTGGATTCGAACACATCCCCCGCCACCACCATGAACTGCGCATCGTGCTCCTCGGCCAGCTGGCCCAGGCTGCGAATGGCGTCAATGCGCGCCTGGCTGTAGCGCGCCGCGGCTTCCTGGCTGAGGAAGGCGCGGGTCATGCCGATCTGCCAGTCGGATGTGTGGATGAATTTCACGTGTTGTTATGTCCCCCAATTTTGCGAGTATGGGGCAAACATTGCCCCCTTGCCTACGCACGCCGTGATTGACTTTGATGTGCGTCACAGTACTGGCGCGCCGGCGGGCTCGCCATAGTGGATGGGCGTACAGGTCGCGTTTTCGCGCAGGTGTGGTTTTGGGGCCCGCCTGGACGGGTCGGTTGGGCGGATTTGATGGGTAAGATGGACGGATGTGATGTATGGTTTTACTGGCCGATTTGGCATGATTAGGTCTGCTTGGCAGGTGCAGATCGCAAGGCTATGCTATGACGACACTGGCATTTGATTCGTTGAAGTACGCGCGGCGCCTCAGAGACGCGGGGGTACCGGAGTTGCAGGCGGAGGTGCAGGCTGAGCTGATGGCGGAAGCATTCGGGTTCTACGCGGACAACATCGTCACCAAGGAGTATTTGGATACCACCCTGCGCGCAGCGTTTGCGGAGCAGGATGCCAAGTTCGAGAAGCGGTTTATCGATATTGAGCACCAGCTTGGGGATCTGAGAACAGGCCTGAAAGCGGAACTGGAGACGATGCTCACCGCACGCCTCAACCAGCAGGACATCAAGCTCACCTCCATCGAAGCCACCATGAGCGGCAACTTCCGGGTGCTGTCCGCGCTGATGGGCGTCACCCTGCTGGCAGTGGCGGTGCCGGCGATCCAGAGTTTGCTGTGAGCGGTCGGTGATGCCGGACACGTTTCCGCGGAGATTTCGGCCGGAGTTGATGAAGGGGATCTCGGCATCCTCTGATGATTGAGAGGGGCATGCTCACGCCCCAGTGCGACTGGGTCCTATTCTGCGCCTGGCTGGAATGCATGTACGCCGTGCCCAGGCTTTCAGGCAGCTTGGCACTAGCTCCGCATGGAGGCTAAGCTATGGGACCACTGGCATTCGATTCACTGAAATTTGCCCGGCGTCTTAAAGACGCGGGCGGTCCGGCGTACCGGTACCGGAATCCCAGGCGGAGGTGCAGGCGGAACTGATGGCGGAAGCGTTCGGGTTCTATGCGGATAACATTGTCACCAGGGATTACCTGGACGCTACTCTGCGCGCGGCGATGACTGAGCTGGAGGCAAGACTTGATACACGCCTCCATCAGCAGGACATCAAGCTCGCCTCCATCGAAGCTACAATGAACGGGAACTTCCGGGTACTGTCCGCGCTGATGGGCGTCACCCTGCTGGCAGTGGCGGTGCCGGCGATCCACAGTTTGCTGTAAGCAGCCGGTGATGCCGGACACGTTTCCGCGGAGATTTCGGCCGGATTTGATGAAGGGGGTCTCGGCATCCTCTGATGATTGAGAGAGGCATGCTCACGCCCCGGGGCGACTGGGTCCTATTCTGCGCCTGGCTGGAATGCATGTACGCCGTGCCCAGGCTTTCAGGCAGCTTGGCACTAGCTCAGCATGGAGGCTAAGCTATGGGAACACTGGCATTTGATTCACTGAAATTTGCCCGGCGTCTTAAAGACGCGGGGGTGCCCGAGTCCCAGGCGGAGGTGCAGGCGGAACTGATGGCGGAAGCGTTCGGGTTCTATGCGGATAATATCGTCACCAAGGAATATTTGGACTCTACCCTGTGCGCGGCGTTCGCGGAGCAGGACGCACGGCTCGACAAGCGGTTTCTTGACGTAGAGTCCACTTTGACCAGCCGCCTCAACGAGCAGGATATCAAGCTCGCCTCCATCGAGGCCACCATGAACGGCAACTTCCGGGTGCTGTCCGCGCTGATGGGCGTCACCCTGCTGGCAGTGGCGGTGCCGGCGATACAGAGTTTGCTGTGAGCGGCCGGTAATACCGGACACGTTTCCGCGGAGATTTCGACCGGATTTGATGCATGAAGCGGCAATTGCTTACCGTGCCGGCGTGCCCTGCTCAGAAAGCCGGATAACGATGCAACACGGCGTCATCCAGCGGCCAGTCGACGCAGTCCAGCAGGTCATCGGCGACCTGGGTGATCACCTCGCGCAGCTCCAGCGGTTCCAGCAGTTCCGCGGGAATGCCCTCCATGCCCCACTGCACGCCCAGCAGGTTGCCGGTAATGGCGCCGGTGGAATCGGAATCGCCACTGTGATTGACGGCAATCACCAGGGCTTCGTGAAAATCCGTCGCGACCAGCGCACAGTAGACGGAAATCGCCAGTGCCTCCTCCGCCACCCAGCCGCCGCCCATGCGGGCGATGGCTTCGTGGTAGGGAGTGTCGGTGGACGCCAGATCTGCCGCCTGGTCCAGGGCATTGATGGTCTCGTCGGCGTCCATGCGCTCGCTCAGGCAATCCAGCGTCACATCCAAAGCGTCGCTCATGTCGCCCCCGTCGCGCAGCACCGTCACCATGGCCGCCAGCGCGCCGCCTGCCAGCCAGCCCGTGGGATGGCCGTGGGTCAGGGCGGAGAACTCGCAGCCCAGGTCGAACGCCTCCTGCGGGGAGTCCGCAAACAGTCCCGCCGGAGCCACCCGCATCACCCCGCCGCAGCCCTTGCTGTCGTTCATGGCGGGTTCGCCCGGCACCCGGGTATTGCGCAGGGCCCCGAGGCAGGTATTGCCAGGCGCGCGGGCACTGTGCAGCGCGTCCACCCCATACAGCCAGCCCGCGTCCGGATGCAGCGGGTCCAGGTCGAACAGGTTTCGCTCCCCCTGGGTGAGCAGCCAGCGCTGGTAGGCCCAGGCGGTAACGCTGGTGTACTCGATCAGGCCGCTGTCGCGATAGCGCATCAGGCCACGGATCAGGCCCTCGGCGGTAAACAGGGTCATCTGGGTGTCGTCGGTGATGGCGCAGGGCAGGCCGTAGGCGGACGCATAGTGACGGATGCCCCCGGAACCGAAGCGCTTGAGGATGTTGTCGCGGGAGTGGAATTCCACCGCCGCGCCCAGCGCATCGCCCGCCGCGCCACCCAGCAGGCAGGCGCGAAAACGGCTGCGCAGGTCGGGCTCGGCGCTGGCTGAAAGGTCCATTTCCATAGGGGAATTTCCATTATTGTCAGATCGCCCAGCATAGCCAGAAACAGTGCGGGGAGACAGCACGGGTGAGGTTGACAGTCCAATCGTGTATGATGTCGGGTTGTTCGCCGGGTTTGCCATCACCACATCGCTGCAAACCTTTCACTTCGCCGACCATTGGAGGCGCACCATGGATAAAGATCCGCAAAAGGGTTATATCGCCCTGCTGGGCTGGAGCCTGAACGCTGTAGAAGCCGCAGAAAACTTTGACCGACGCTACGTCGTCGTCGCCCCCGACTGGGCAGAGGACTACTGCCAGAAACACGACATTCCCTATGTGTCCTGGAATTTCGAGCGACTGAATGACCGCTCCCTGGAGATCGCCGAAACCCTGAAGAAGATGGGCGTGAACGTCGCCGTGCCGCTGTACGAGGAAACAGTGGAGTGGGCCGGTGCCATCAATTCCGTGCTGCTGGACAACCCCCGCCTATACGGCCAGTCCCTGCTGCTGCGCGACAAGGCACTGATGAAGCGCCGCGCCCAGCTCGGTGGCATCCGCGTGGGCATTTTCGAGGAAGCCCACGACAAGGGTGACGTGATCCGCTTCCTGAAGCGTGTCAACCAGACCCTGCTGAAACTGGATGGTGACCCCAACGACCCCATTCACCTCAAAGCGTTCGACAAGGCGGGCTGCCTGGGCCACCGGGTGATCCGCACACCGGACGAGGTGGACTCGATCCCGGACGAGGAATTCCCGGTGCTGATGGAATCCCACCTGGACGGCTGGGAGTTCGCCGTCGAGGCCTGGATCCACGACGGCAAGATCGCCTTCCTCAACATCTCCGAGTACGTCACCCTGGGTTATTCCGTGTTCGTGCCCGCATCGCCGGACCTTGAAGCCTATCGGCCCCAGATCACGGCGCAGATCGAAAAGCTGATCAAGGCCTTTGACATCGACTTCGGCCTTATTCACCCCGAGTACTTCGTAACCAGTGACGGCGAGATGTATTTCGGCGAGGTCGCCTATCGCCCGCCGGGGTTCAAGGTGTTCGAGCTGCTGGAGCGGGTCTACGGCTTCAACGCCTACCAGGCCAGCATGCTGGTGTTCGACCCCAAAGCCACGCCGGAAGAAGTCGCGACGTTTTTCCCGCGGGAGATCGAGGACGCCGATGGCTACGCCGGCTGTTTCGGGGTCTACCCGCGCCGGCGGGTGGTCAGCAAGCTGGAAATCCCCGAGGAAGTGGAAGATCATCCCTACTTTGAGTCCCATGAGCTGACGCCTCCCCTGGAAGAGACCGTGACCAAACGCACCGCCTTCGGCACCCACTGGGGCCTGGTGTATTTCAAGGGCCCGGACTCCCACCAGCTGCGCGATCTGCTCAAGCACCAGGAAGATCTGGACTACTATGTCTAGCAAACGATGCTGCCGGCAGTGACGGCGGACGACGACAAGCTCAATGGCCTGCTGGAGAAACTGGACGAGGCCACCGCGCTGCTCGCCAAGGCGCGGGACTTCGCCAAACCGGGCAAACTGCCGCGGGTACTGGATACCGCGCGCCGCGTCATGCTGCACCCGCACGGATGCGCCGCCATGGCGCCGCGCGCCCGCGCGATCGAGGAAGCGGGGGTTTTTGCGGGTTCGGACTGGGCCTCGCCGCAGATCCTGGTCCCGGCCCTGACGCCCCACTCGCTGGGGAGCGCCGATGCCAACACGGTCGTTATCGAGGCCCTGTCGGAGCTGCGGCTGCTGGCGGTGGCGCATGGCGAATACCGGCATCCGCTGATTTCCGCGGAGCAGGCCCATCACTACCTGACCCAGGTGATCGCCATCAACCTGACCCTGCTGTTTGGCCCGGCAACGGAAGCCGAACGGGAAACCCAGGGCCGGCTCGCGCAGCTGCCGCGCAACCTGTTCCAGTACCTCACCGAGCGCATCGGCTACGAGCACGTGATCGACCAGCTGATCGAGGAGATCTGGCGTATCCTCGAACAGCGCCCGATCCAGGTCGATGCACTCAAGTCCATGATCACCCAGATTGCCACTTGCCAGGCGGACCCCAACATCGACCTCGGCGCCAGCGGCCAGGGCGCCAACCGCCTGGTCAGTGCCCTGTTCAGTCCCACCCGCGGCTGCCAGGAAGATCCCGGCATCGCCGCCTACCGGGAGCGCCTGGGGAGCATGGACCCCTCCGCCCTGCAGAGCGAGGCCACCGGCTTCGCCCGGGCCATGCACGACACCGGGCTGGTCTCGCCCTATCATCCGGTACTGCTGCGCTTCCTGCTGGACCATCGACCACCTGCTGACCGAGGCCCTGGGCCTGTCCGCTACCGGGCGCGACTGCCTGCTCTGCTACCGCGATCTGGTGCACGCCCTGATCCGCGCCTGCGTGCATCCACCCACGGCGCAGGCCACCTACGGCCTGGCGCTGCTGCTGGAGCGCGGCATCCTCTATCAGCCCTCGGTGGCGCCGGCGCTGCTGCGCCAGCTTGGCCTGCAGTTGTCAGGCTGGTCCCGGGCGCGACTGACACAGGCCTTCGGCGATGCCGTCTCGCCCCGGGCAAGACTGCTGGAAGGCGTGCTCTGCATGCTGGGGCAGCCGCTGGGCGTGGGCCAGGGCAACAACCCCACCTGCCAGTCGGCCCGGGCCCTGTCGATGTGGGCCTACAGCGACCCGGATTACCTGCTGCAGATGGTGGCCTGGGCGGCGCGGGATGACGAGATCATCATGCACTTCGAGGGCCAGCCGATTTCCTCGCAGGAGAGCGAGGGCGGTGTCGCCACCACCCTGCCCCTGGACCTGGACCCGGTTTCCCTGCTGGTGGTGCCACACCTGGACCGCATTTACGCGGAGATGGGGCGGCGCTGCGTCGACCGCGAGGGCGATCCCCACCGCTGGGTCAACCCCGAGTTCCACGGCTGGTGGTCGGGGCGCGGCTTTCGCATCAATGTCGATGTCGCCACCGGGCACCTGACGGACATGGACGCTTTCCTGCGCCACTTCTACGCCAGCTACCATCCCTATTACAATGGCGACCTGCCGCTGATCCACCCCCAGCCCGCCGGCATTGCGGTGACCGACAGCGCCGCCCGCTTCATCGGCTGGCACGCCATCACCCTGCTGCGGGTGAACATTGATCCGACGGACGTGATGCGGGCGTATTTCTACAATCCGAACAACGACAGCGGCCAGGACTGGGGCGACGGTATCCGGGTCAGCACCGCGGGCAACGGCGAGCGCTTCGGGGAGTCTTCCCTGCCCTTCGAGGAATTCGCCTCGCGCCTGTATATCTTCCACTACGACCCGCTGGAGCGGGGGGAGCTGGCACAGGTGGCGCAGGAAGAACTGGACCGGGTGATCGCCAGGATCCACCGCAGCTGGGGCGCGGACCGCATCCCGGCGACGGAACTCCAGGCCAGTGAGGGCCCGCATGTTTGAGCAGATGCTGCAGGACGATCTCAGCCTGCTGGCACTGCCGGTGTACCTCGCCGCAATCCTGCTGGAAGCCGGGTACTCGCGCCGCCATCACCTGCATCGCTACCGTCTGGGCGACACCCTCGCCTCCCTGTCCATGCTGGTGGCCTCCGCGGTGGTGGAACTGCTGCCGCGGCTGCTGGCGCTGGCCCTCTTCTTCCAACTCCATGAACTGAGCCCGCTCAGGGATGTGATCGGGCGCCAGTGGTGGGCCTGGCTGCTGCTGTTCCTGCTGGACGATTTCACCTACTACTGGTTCCACCGCGCCAACCACGAAGTGCGGCTGCTGTGGGCCGGCCACGTCAACCACCACTCCTCGCAGTACCTGAATTTCGGTACCGCCCTGCGCCAGGGCGTGGGCGAGCGGGTGCACAAGTTCCTGTTCTGGCTGTGGCTGCCGCTGCTGGGCTTTGACCCGGCGATGATTGTCACCGTCATCGGCATCAACCTGTTCTACCAGTTCTGGGTCCACACCCGGGCGGTGGGCAAGCTGCATCCCTGGATCGAGGCGGTGTTCAATACCCCCTCCCACCACCGGGTGCACCACGGCTCCAATGTGCGCTACCTGGACCGCAACCACGGCGGCGTGCTGATTGTCTGGGACCGGCTGTTCGGCACCTTCAGCGAGGAGCGGGACGACGAGCCCGTGGTCTACGGGCTCACCACCAATATTGACTCCGACAACCCCTGGACGGTGCTCAGCCACGAGTACCGCGCCATCGGCCGCGACCTGCGCCGCGCCACGACGTGGGGTGACCGCCTGCGCTACCTGCTGCTGGCCCCCGGCTGGTCCCACGACGGGCCGGACAAGCGGGCCTCGGTGCTGCGCCTCAACGCCGGGAATTAGCCGCACTGTCCAGCCAGCACAGGCTTCGGCTGTAGTGCAGGAAGCGCTCGACATAGGCCGGCGATATCTTCTGCAGGGTGGCCAGGGAGCGAATAACCAGGGCCTGGGGATTGAGCGGGCCCGGGTCCTCCGGCAGGGCCGCACGCAACGCGACCAGCTCCCGGTCAGCCGCCTGGCCCGCCTGCAAATCCAGAAACCGGATGGCGGCGAGCAGGTCGCCGCCGCCTTGCGCGGGGCTATCGCCCTCTGTTTCCACTGCACTGGCGCTGCCGAAGATAGCCCGTTCCTGGGCGCGCAATTCCGCCTCGAACTGCTGTCTGGGGGACAGTGGCTGTTGCGCCTCCCGCTCCCGCAGCAGTTGCCGGAGTCCGGCGAGGGCCTCCCGCGCGGGTAGCGCGGCAGCCGCTGGTGAAGCGGCCCGCTCGGTGTCGGCGCGCGTTGCGCCGCGTTCGAGTCCTGCGGCCATGGCCTCCAGCTGGTGTGCGGCGCGGGCACGGAGATGGCGCACCACGCCCGGCCGCTGCGTTTCGCAGCGCGCCAACAGCGTCCCGGCGAGCTGCGACCGGAGCGGATCTGTCCTGGCCGCGCCCGCCGCCAGCAGGCGCGCGTACTCTGCCCGCAGCGCCGCCAGCGCGGATACCGCCGCGGTCACCGGGGCGACTCCGTGGCCGCGCTTCTGGGCACCGGCGCCATTTCCACCCGCCGGTTCTGCGCCCGGCTGTCGGCATCGGTATTGGCCACCACCGGCTGCTGGTCGGCAAAGGCGGAGGCGAACACCAGCTCCCGCGGCATGCCCGCCTCGATCAGCGCCCGGGTTACAGTCAGGGCCCGCTGGGCGGAGAGTTCCCAGTTGTCGGCGAAGCGGTTGTTGCCCTGCTGGATCGGCAGGTCATCGGTAAAGCCGCTGACCATCAGCAACTCCTCCCGCGCCCCCAGCCAGGCCTTGAGCGGCTCCACCAGGGTGGCGATCAGCACCCTGCCCTCCTCCTGTAATTCGGCGGAGTTCAGCGCAAACAACAGCTGCCCGCTGATGCCGATACGGCCGTCGCGCAGGGTGATCCGGCCTTGGGCCAGCGGGTCCGACAGCGCCCGCTCCAGTTCCTCGCGCCGCGCCTGTTCACTCTGGCGCAGGGCCACCTCTTCTTCCAGCGAGCGCGACAGCTCGACCTGCAGGCCCAGTGTCCACACCAGCACCAGCACGAAGATACCCACCAGCGCGGACATCAGGTCGCCAAATACCGCCCACACCGGCGGCTGGTGAGCGCTCTCGTCATACTCACGCATGGCTGAGCTGCCGCAGCTGTTCAATGAGCTGCTGCTGGGCCAGCACGCTGTGGTCGATGACCTCCCGCGCCTGGGCGACGTAGTAGCCCATCTGCTCATCGCTGCGCTGGGCCGAGCTGCTGAGCGCGGCGTCCATCTGCGCCAGGGTGGCGCGCAGTTCGGTGCTGTTGTCCTGGAACTGCGCCATCGCCGCCCCCAGCGCCTCGCCGAGGCTGGACAGTTCGATAGCGCTGGCGGCGAAGTGGTCCGCGACCTCGGCCAGTCGGCTGGAGTCGGTCTCCACCCGGGTTTCGAACCGGGCGCTGGTGTCAGCCAGCAGGCGGCCGGCGTTTTCCATGAGGGCATCGGCGCTGGCGCGGTGCTGCCCAGCCTCCTCCCGCAGCGCCACCGCGGTGGTGGTGAGCTCTGCCAGCAGGCTGCGCTGTTGCTCCAGCAGCGCCAGCTCGCGCTGCGCTGCCGCCTCAGCCTCCGCCCGGATGCCGGTGACCGCTTGCCGCAGCTCCCCGGTAATGTCGGCCACCGCGGTGGCGAGGCCGGCCACGGTGGTATCGATCGCGGGCTCAAGCGTGCTGGCCGCCCACTCGCCATGGGCCGCGATGCTGTCCCGCAGACCCTGCTCCAGCGTTGCCACCAGCGCCGGCAGCTGCGCGGCCTGGGCGGCGATGCTGTCGCGCTGGCCCTGCTCTATTGCTGCCACCAGGGCCGGCAGTTGCGCGGCATGGGCCGCCTGGGCGGCGATACTGTCCCGAAAACCCTGCTCTATCGTTGCCACCAGCGCCGGCAGCTGCGCGGTCTGGGAGACAGCGTGCTCCAGCATCTGTTCCCGGTAGTGTGTGCGGGAGTGGCTCTTGAACACGGTGGCGGTCCTGTGCTCCAGCAGGCGCCCGGCGGCCAGGCGCTGGCGCCGGCTGAGGGTGGAAATAAAGCCCAGGGCGGCGGAGGCGCCGACCCCGGCCACCGAGGTGCCGAAGGCCATGCTCAGGCCCTTGATCGGTGCCGCGAGCCCGGCGCGGATCGCAGCCAGCTCGGTGCTACCCTCCAGGGCAGTGACGGTGCCCTGCAGCGTCGCCATCATGCCGACAAAGGTTCCCAGCAGGCCCAGCATGACCAGCAGCCCGGTCAGGTAAGGGGTCAGCAGGGGTGCGGGCAGCGCCACCGGCTCACCCTGGATGCGCAGGCTGACCGCGGTACGCAGGCTGGCGGGCAGCGTCCCCAGCCAGGAGCCCAGCTCAATGGCTGCGGATCCAGCCTCGCCCCCGGCGCCGGCGAGGGCCGCCTCCAGCGCCCCGGTGTCGCCCTGGTAACGCCAGAGCTCGGCATAGCCGATGGCGTAGAACACCCCAATGACCAGGGTCACCAGCAGCGCCAGCGGGCTGGTATGCACAAAGCCCGCACCCATCCAGGCGATCAGTGCGAGGCCCAGCAGGAATACCAGGGCGGAGAGGGTCTTGACCATCAGTTGCCTTCCGTATGTTCTTCAAGGGCCGCCAGCAAACCGAACACCGGTTGCAGGCGGGTATCCAGTTCCGCCAGCAGCAGTACCTGGAGCTGGGCCGCGGACACATCCTGCCGCCCGGCCACCAGGGCGGGAAGCCAGTTGCAGGCCTTCTCCAGCGGTTTGCTGAGTCCCTGGCCCAGGGTTTCATCCAGCGCCGCCAGCTGCGCCAGCGCCGGGGACGCGGCCCGCAGCTGCGCCCGCAGTTCCGCCCGCAGGCCGTGGATACGCAGCTCCATTTCCCGCTGCTGCTGGGCGTAGAAGCGCTGCCGGCGCGGGGTTCCGGCCGGGGATTCCAGGGCGCTGGAACCCCGCGGCTGCTCCGGGGCCTCGGCACTGTCCGGCCCGGCAGATGCCAGCCCAGCGGCAATCCTCTGCAGCAGCGCAGCGCGCACTGCCAGCACTGTGGCCCTGGCCGCAGCGGCCTGGTCCGGGTGCAGGGGCGGGACAGCGCTGTGCCGGGGCCGACCCAACAGCCCCGACAGGGCACCCGCGCCGTTGAGGTCCAGCGGCTGGCTCAGCCAGTCCAGCAGCCGCAGGCGGTCGCTGGCGACCGCGCGCGGCAGCAGCGGCGCCAGGGCGGCTTCGAGACGTTGCAGGGATTCAGTCATGGCCCAGGGGGTACCGGCAAAAGGCGCGCATCATACCACCGTGCGGAGGGCCGGATGAAGCGCTACCCGGCCCGCCGCCCCGGTGCCCGGGAACGGCAATCCTCACGCTCCGGTTGCCGCCTTGCCAGCCTGCCCGTTCTGGACTAGCTTCAAGTGATCACTACCTCCTGCCCTGGATAGTGATTCAACGATAGGGGAAAGTCAGCCATGACCGTTTCATGCTTGTTGCGCTACGCCCTGCCAGGATTGCTGCTGGCAGGCCTGGTCCAGGCCGCGGACCACGTCGAATCGCCCGCCGCCACCGCCGACCGCCCGGCGGATCTCGCGGACATATTTCTTTTTGACCCCGATGATACCAGCGGACGCCTGGTCGCCATGATCACCTACGGCGGCGGCTCGGCCGTCTCGGACCAGAACGACGCGGACTTCTATTGCGATCGCGATGTGCTCTACAGCTACTATATTGACCGTGATGACAATGGCGACGGCACCGCGTCAATTGCGCCGGATGTTCGCATCGATATCCGCATGGCAGAGCAGGAGGATGGCAGCTGCCGGGTGCGCCTGGACAACGTACCCGGGGCCGGCGGCGCCATCACCGGCACCGTTGCCGACGGCAACCGCCTGTTCCAGAGTGCGTCGGGGCTCAACGCCTTCGTGGGCCCGGTGGACGACCCGTTCTTTTTCGACGCCCAGGGTCTGGGACAGACTCTCAGCACTGGCAATGTCGCCTTCGACAGTAGCCGCGACGCCTTTGCCAACCGCAATCTGAGCGCAATCGCCTTCGAAATCGACACGGCCGCCCTCAGCAGCACCCAGACGGTATTCCGCGTCTGGGCTACCACTGCGCGCATCGTGGAGTGAACAATATGACCAGCAAAAGACTTGCCTGCCTCGGCCTGACCGCTCCGCTGCTGTTGATCACCGCCTGCTCCGACGGCGGCGGTTCGCGGCTGTTCGAACCACCGCCGCCCCCGCCCCCCGACACATTCATTGAGGTGCGCGCCAATGCCGCCAGCGACTACGCCAGGGTCGACCGCACCGGCCAGCCCGCGGTGGCGACCGCACTGCTGCGGCCGGGCGGCCAGCCGATTCGCGACGGGGTGCCCATCAACGGCGGTGCCACCAATGAGCGGGACTCACTCAACCAGGGTGACCCGGAAAACGATGGCGAATTTGCCGGTGCCTTCGTGGGCACGCTGATCGTACTCAACAATGCCCTCGCCGACGATCTCGACAGCCTGGGTCTGGCGCGCTGTTCCACCGGCGCACCCGGCAGCATCAACAGCGCCAGCCAGATCGCCAGCTGTATCGATGTCGCGGCACCGGTGGTCATTCCGGATGTCATCACCCTGAACATCAGCCAGCCCGGTGGCTGGCCCAACGGCCGTCATCCGGATGATCCGGTTGTGGACCGCCTGCTGGCGGCGGCGCTGCTGGACCTGAGTCCCGGCAGCGGGCAGGGACTCGACCTGTTCGCCGGCCTGCCGCTGAATCCGCCCGGCAATGATGCCCGCGCCGATGATCCCTCACCCCCCAACTTTCCCTACCTGCGAGACCCGATAGAGATGCCCTGACCTTGGCGCTCTCACGCATCGCCGCGGCGCTGGTGCTGCTGCTGGCCATTGCCCTGCCGGCGCAGGGATCTGATTACGCAGCACTGCGGGCCGGCCTCGAACAGCGCCTGGATGCACTGCAGCAGCGACTGCTGGACACCGGACACAACCGCGACCTCGCTCCCGCACGCGAGCTGTTCGAGGGCTGGCTCTATCACGCCAGGCTGACCGGGGATCACGGCTCCTGGCAGCGGGCGTCAGCGGCGCTGGATGAGCTGGAACAGCGCAGCCTGGCACTGCCGTGCGCTGAACAGGCGCAACTGGCACTGGCCACGCACCAGCCCGCAGGCGCCGCCGCCGCGCTGGAGCGCTGCCCGGATGTTGCCGCCGGCAAGCTGCAGGCGGATATCGATCTCTACCAGGGGCGCTACCCCGCGGCCGTGGCGCGCATGACCCGACTGCTCAACCGGGACCCGCTGCCGGAGTACTTTGCCTGGATGGCCAGCTGGCGGCTGTACAGCGGCTCGCCGCAGGAAGCCCACGCCCTGCTGGAGGCGGCGGAAAAGCGCTATCACAATCGCAATCCCCATCAGCACGCCTGGTTCAGGCTGCAGCGCGGTATCGTCGCCCTGGAACAAGGGGATCTGGAGCGGGCGCGCATCTTCTTTGAGCAATCGCTGGCGCAGCTGCCGGGTTGGTGGCTGGCGCAGGAACACCTGGCGGAGACGCTGCTGCTGCAGGGCGACAGCGCTGCGGCGGCGCTGCTCTACGACGAGGTGATCGCCAGCACCGGCGCCGGCGAGTTCCTCGCTGCCCGGGCAGGGATTGCCGGGTCAGCGGGCGATGAGGCGCTGGCAAGTGCGCTGCTGGCGCGAGCGCGAGCGGACTTTGATCAGCGTCCGGCAACGCTGGCGGGACACGCCGTGGAGTTCTTTCTGGAGCACGGCCCCCCCGAGCGCGCCCTGGCGCTGGCGCGCGCAGACTACGAGGCCAGGCCCTACGGGGGCAGCGCCACCCTGCTGGCCAGGGCGCTGCTGGCGGCCGGGGATGCCGCGGCGGCAGTGGCGGTGCTGCAGCCGGAGGTCGACAGGGGCTGGAATACCGCCGAGGCGCAGCGGGTGCTGGCGGAGGCCAGTGCTCGACTGGGCTCCCCGCACTCTGTATAGTACGCCACCTCTCGCGGCATATACCTCGCTCCACCCATCGTCCCCCAGGTACACCACAGTGATCAGTGCAGCAAACGTCACCATGCAATTTGGCGCCAAGCCCTTGTTCGAGAATATCTCCGTCAAATTCGGCGACGGCAACCGCTATGGCCTGATCGGGGCCAATGGCTGCGGCAAGTCGACTCTGATGAAGATCCTCGATGGCAGCCTGGCGCCAACCGCCGGCAACGTGTCGATCTCACCCAATGAGCGCATCGGCAAGCTGCACCAGGACCAGTTCGCCTTTGAGCAGTACTCGGTCATCGACACCGTGATCATGGGCCACGCCGAGCTGTGGGCGGTGAAGGAGGAGCGCGAGCGCATCTACGGCCTGCCGGAGATGTCGGACGAGGACGGCATGAAGGTCGCCGAGCTGGAGACCCAGTTCGCGGAGATGGACGGCTACACCGCCGAAAGCCGCGCCGGGGAGATCCTGCTCGGCGCCGGGATCGGCACCGAG
>NZ_JAVKCQ010000147.1:0-8076 GCF_040222615.1 Haliea sp. | reverse complement strand
CTGGAGCGGGAAACGGCCGGGGTGGCGTGCCACTTCGAACCTCTTAACTGTCACCGCACGGCCAAACGACACTGGTATTCTTTGGAGCGGGAACCCGGGTGCGAACCGGCGACCTCGACCTTGGCAAGGTTGCGCTCTACCCACTGTGCTGTGCCCGCCCTGGTAGGTCGGTCCAACGTCCGCGCTGGTCGCCGGTTCCGGCGAGACTGGGCGTCCCCCCTCAACCTTGGCAAGGTTGCGCTCTACCAACTGAGCTATTCCCGCATCATTCGCGCGATCAGTGCAGCCGACCCCGTGAGGGCGCCTATTCTATGAGTTGTGCGTCCCCTGTCAAGGAGAATGGCCCTTATCCTGCCCTTTCATGACCTCTGCCGCGGCCCGCAGGTAGATGATCATCGACCACAGGGTCAGCACGGCGGCCGCGTAGAGCATCAGGTAACACAGCGCCAGCAGCCAGCTTTCGTCGCGCACCGGGTCAATGGCGAGCAGACCGATGATAGCGATCATCTGGAAGGCTGTCTTGACCTTGCCGACGTAGGACACCGCCACGGAGGTGCGCTGCCCCAGCTCGGCCATCCATTCCCGCAGGGCGGATACCACTATCTCCCGGCCGATGATGACGCAGGCTGCCAGGGTGAGGAGTATGGTGTCGTGGCGCTCGACCAGCAGTACCAGCGCCACCGCCACCATCAGCTTGTCCGCCACCGGGTCGAGGAAGGCGCCAAACTTGGTCATCTGCCCCAGGCGCCGGGCCAGATAGCCGTCCAGCCAGTCGGTGACCGCCGCCACGGTGAAAATACCGGCGCCGACCAGCAGGTGGTGCTGGAACGGCGTGTAGAACACAACCACGAGTACCGGGATCAGGAGAATCCGCATGATGGTCAGTGCGTTGGGGATATTGATGCTCAAGTTGTTGGCTACTCTTCCAGTGGACCACTGCCGTGAAGGTGATCGTATATCTGTTGTGCCAGGGTTGCACTGATCCCGGAGATTTTTTTCAGCTCGGCGACATTGGCATTGCTGACCCCGGCGGCGCTGCCGAAGTGGCGCAGCAGTTCCCGCCGCCGCTTGGCGCCCACGCCCGGGATACTCTCCAGGCTGGACTGGGTGCGGGCCTTGTCCCTGCGGGCACGGTGGCCGGTGATGGCGAAGCGGTGGGCCTCATCGCGAATGGCCTGGATCAGGTGCAGGGCCGGATTGTCGCCCCGCAGCTGCTGCTCACTGCCGGTCTGGCCGCGCACCAGGGTCTCGAACCCGGCCTTGCGGGTGACGCCCTTGGCAACGCCGACCACCTCGACCGCCGGCAGCTGCAGTAACTCCAGCACAGCCATCGCCTGAGCCACCTGGCCCTTGCCGCCGTCGATAAACAGAATGTCCGGCAGGCTGCCTTCCCCCGCCTGCAGACGCTTGTAGCGGCGCTCCAGCGCCTGCTGCATGGCCGCATAGTCATCGCCGGCGGTGATCCCGTCAATATTGAAGCGACGGTAGTCGGACTTGCGCGGGCCGTTCTGGTCGAAGACCACACAGGACGCGACGGTGGCTTCACCGGAACTGTGGCTGATGTCAAAGCACTCCATGCGTTCGGGCAGCTCGGGCAGGCCCAGCAGAGTCTGCAATGCCTGCAGGCGTTCAAGTGTCGACTGGCGCCCCGCCAGGTGGGAGCGCAGGTTGGTTTCCGCAGTCTGTTGCGCCAGCTGCAGCCAGCGGGCCCGCGCATCCCGCACCCGGGCGCGAATGCCGACCTTGCGCCCGGCCTGGATGGTCAGGGCCTCGGCCAGGCTGGCGCTGGCCTCGGGCAGTTCGTTGACGATGATTTCCCCCGGGATCGGTCGCGCCGCCGCCAGGTAGAACTGGGGCAGGAAGGCGGCCAGCACCTCGGCTGGTTGTTCATCCAGCTTCAGCGGCGGGTAGTAGGTCTTGCTGCCAAGCACCTGGGCGTTGCGCACGAACAGGACCTGGACGCAGGCCCGACCGCCCTCGACGGTGGCGGCGAGAATGTCCAGCTCTCCACTGGTACCCTCGATGCCCTGGCTGGCCTGGACATGCTGCAACTGGCTGAGCTGGTCCCGGTACACTGCCGCCTTTTCATACTCCAGCGCGGCCGCGGCCTGCTCCATGTCATCCGCCAGCCGCACCATCAACTCCTGGGACTTCCCCCCCAGGAACAGTGCCGTGTGCTGCACCTGCTCGGCATAGTCCTCCGTCGAGACAAGACCGACGCAGGGCGCCGTGCAGCGGTCGATCTGGTGTTGCAGGCAGGGCCGCGAGCGGTTGCGGAAGAAGCTGTCCTCGCACTGGCGTACCCGGAATACCTTTTGCAGGAAATGCAGGGATTCACGCACTGCGGAGGCGCTGGGATAGGGGCCAAAATAGGTGCCCTTGCGCCGCTTTGCGCCGCGATGCAGGCTGAGGCGGGGGAATTCGTCCTCGGTTGAGAGAAATATATACGGGTAGGATTTGTCGTCCCGCAGCAGGATGTTGTAGGGCGGGCGGTGGCTCTTGATCAGGTTGTGTTCCAGCAACAGCGCGTCCACTTCAGTGGACGTCACGGTTACCTGGATGTCACCGATCTTCGCCACCAGTGCCATGGTCTTGGTGGTCAAGCCACTGGCGCGAAAATAGCTGCTGACCCGGGCGCGGAGGTTGCGGGCCTTGCCAACGTAGAGCAGCTTGCCCTCGGCATCGTACATCTGGTACACGCCGGGCCGCGTGGTGAGCTGCTTGAGGAAGCTGGCGGAGTCGAAGTCGCTCACGCCGGCTCTCCGTAGACCCGCGGTTCCAGTTCCAGCGCGACGCCAAACTGCGCCTGCACGGACGCCTGGATCTCGGCCGCCAGCCCCAGCAATTCCGCCCCGTTCTCGGCATCGTAGTTCACCAGCACCAGGGCGTGGCCCGGGTGGACACCGACGCCGCCATGGCGCCGGCCTTTCCAGCCCGCCCGCTCAATCAACCAGGCAGCGGCCAGCTTGCCCAGCCCGGGGCCCGCCGGGAACACTGGCAGTCCCGGATATTCACGCTGCAGCGCCTCTGCGCGTTCCCGGGCCAGCACCGGATTCTTGAAAAAACTGCCGACGTTGGGCTGCCGCGCCGGATCGGGCAGCTTGGCCCGGCGCAGGGCCACCACCGCGTCAAACACCTCCTGAGGTGTCGGGGGAGCCGCGACGCCGCGCTGGGCGAGCGCCTCACGCAGCCCCGGATAGCTGATTTCAGTGGCGGCCCGCAGGGGCAGCTGCAGGTCCACGTGAGTAATGACCACCTGGTCGCGGAGCGCATGCTTGAAGATGCTGTCGCGATAGCCGAACTGGCACTCGTCGCGGCCCAGGACCAGCGGGGTGGCATCGGCGCAGCGCAGGGTGTGAACGGCGTGGACAAAGGGTGCCAGTTCGCGGCCATAGGCGCCGATGTTCTGCACCGGTGCCGCACCCACCGTACCGGGAATCAGGGCCAGGTTCTCCAGCCCGCAGTAGCCCTGCGCCAACGTCCAGGCGACCAGCGCGTGCCAGTTTTCCCCCGCACCGACCCGCAGCAGTACCTCTTCCCCGTCCTGCTGCAGCAGCTCGCGGCCGCCGAGCCGGACCTGAAGCACCAGCGCGTCCAGCCGCGGCAGCAGTACGACATTGCTGCCCTCCCCCAGCGGCAGCACCGCCAGGTCGCGGCTGCCGGCCCAGTGCAGCGCCTGTTCCAGCTCTGTAACGCTGGCGATACTGCGCAGGGCGGTGGCGTTGGCTTTCAGCCGCAGGGTGTTGCGCGGCTGCCGTGCGGCTTCAACTCTGCTCACGGCGCGCGATCTCCGCCAGCAGCCCCTCACTGGCGGCCTCCACGAGTTCCAGCACCCGGACAAAGCCGTCACCTTCGCCGTAGTAGGGATCGGGGACTTCCCGTTCCGTCGCTTCCGGGGCGAAGTCGAGCAGCAGCCCGATATGCCCGGCGTAGTCCAGCGGGGCCTCCCGGCGCAGTACCTCGAGATTACTCTCGTCCATCGCCAGCAGGTAATCGAAGTCGAAATAATCCTCCCAGCACAGCTGCCGCGCCCGCAACGGGCTGAGGTCGTAGCCGCGCGCCCGGGCCGCCGCGACGCTGCGCGGGTCTGGCGGTTTGCCCACATGCCAGGGGGCGGTGCCGCAGGAGTCGACCCGGATCCGTCCCTCCAGCCCGCGGGCCTGTACCCGCTGGCGGAACACCGCGTCCGCAGTGGGGGAGCGGCAGATATTCCCGAGACAGACAAACAGCACACTGGTCAGGCCATCAGTCATGGGGGGCCTCCGCCAGCAGGGCGTTGACCGCCGCCAGGTCCGCGGCGGTGTCCACCCCCGCGGGCACCGGAGCCGCGGCGGGCGCCACGTGTATTGCGACACCGTGGTACAGCGCCCGCAACTGCTCCAGCTGCTCGATCTGTTCCAGCGGCGCCGGTGGCCAGCTGACGTAGCGATGCAGGAATCCGACCCGGTAGGCGTAAATGCCGATATGGCGGTACCAGTGGTTGCCAGCGGGCATCACCCCGGGGTCGGCGGCGAAACTGTCCCGGGGCCAGGGTATCGCGGCGCGACTGAAGTACAGCGCCCTGCCCCGGGCATCACAGACGACCTTGACCGCATTGGGGTTGTGTAGCTCGCTTCCGGCATGGATTGGCGCGCAGACGGTGGCCACGCCGCAGTCGCCGTGGGCTGCCAGGTTGGCCGCGACCTGGTTGATCACCGCCGGGGGGATCAAGGGCTCATCGCCCTGCACGTTGACCAGGATGGCGTCCTCTGCCAGCTCCAGCACCCGGGCGACTTCCTGCAGCCGATCGGTGCCGGAGGGGTGCTCGGGGCGGGTCATGCAGACCTCGGCGCCAAAGCCTTCCGCCACCTCGCGGATGCGCAGGTCGTCGGTGGCGATCACTATCCGCGCGGCCGCGCTCTGCCTGGCCTGGCGCCACACCCGTTCGATCATCGGCCGGCCGGCTACGTCGAGCAAGGGTTTGCCCGGCAACCGGGTGGAGGCGTAGCGGGCAGGAATGACAACAGAGAAGGACATACAGGTTCCGGTTCAGGAGCTGGGCCGCGCCAGGGCGACAATGCGATCCACCAGGGCCGGCGGCAACGCAGCGCTGATCTTCAGGTACCATAGTTGCGTAGCGAGCTGGCCACCGCGGGCGAAGTCGCGGCATTTTACCGCGTCTTTCTCGGTCATGATAACCGGCCTGTCGCCGAGGGCAGCAAAATCATCGGCGACGAAGGCGTGGTGATCGGCGAACCGGTGCGCCGCCACCCGATAGCCCATGCTCTCCAGGGTGGCGAAGAACTGCGCCGGCTGGCCGATACCGGCGACGCCGTGCACCGCACTGCCCGGTTCCGGTGGGGCCGCGCCTGCATCCGGCAGCAGCTGTACCAGACCATCATTGCGGTAACTGACCGCCGTCTGCGGATCGCTGCCGCCGCGGTGCAATACCCAGTCCACTTCCCGCAGGCGTCCGGCGGATTCCCGCAGGGGCCCGGCCGGCAGGCAGAAGCCGTTGCCCAGGCCGCGCTCCCCATCCAGCAGCGCGATCTCGAGGTCCCTGTCCAGGGCGTAGTGCTGCAGGCCGTCATCGCACAGCACCAGGTCAACCGGCTCCTGCGCCAGCAGGGCCCGGACTGCGGCGGGCCGGTCCGGCGCAACCACACAGGGGGCGCCTGTGCGCTGGTAGATCAACAGGGGCTCATCGCCGCAGTCAGCGGCACTGCTGTCGTCGCCCACCCGGTGCGGGAAGACAGCCGCCGCTGCAGCGCCGTAGCCTCGGCTCACCACCCCCGGATGCAGGCCCCTGGCCTGCAACGCCTCTACCAGCGCGATCACCACCGGGGTCTTGCCGGTACCGCCCACGGTAATGTTGCCGACGATCACGATCGGTACCGGCGCCCGGTAACGGGGCAGGAAACCGGCGCGATAGGCGTACCGCCGCAGGCCGGTCAGCAGCCGGTAGAGAAGCTCCAGGGGGCGCAGCAGCCAGAGCCAGACTGCGCCGCTGTACCAGGCCCGAACCAGGGCGGGCTCACTGCGCCTGCCGCTGTCAGTCACTGAATTCCTGGTGATACAGCTGGGCGTAGAGGCCGCCCTGGGCCAACAGTTCGGCGTGGGTACCGCTGGCAATAATCTCGCCTGAATCCATGACCACTATGCGATCGGCGCGTTCCACGGTGGACAGGCGGTGGGCGATCACAATGGTGGTGCGGTTGCGCATGATCGTATCCAGTGCCCGCTGGATGCGGTGCTCGGATTCATTGTCCAGGGCCGAAGTCGCTTCATCGAGAACCAGCACCGGTGCATCCTTGAGAATAGCCCGCGCAATGGCCAGACGCTGGCGCTGGCCGCCGCTGAGGCCGGCGCCGTCGTCACCGAGAACCGTGTCCAGGCCCTCCGGTAGTTTGTCGATAAACTCCATCGCATGGGCAGATTCACAGGCGGCGATGACCGCTTCGCGGCTGGCGCCGGCGAGATCGCCATAGGCGATGTTGTTGAACACCGTATCGTGAAACAGGGTAACGTTCTGCGACACCATGGCCAGCTGGCGGCGCAGGTTGCTCAAGCGGTAGTCGGCGATCGGCACCCCGTCCAGGGCAATGCTGCCATCCTCCGCGGGATAGAACCGCGCCAGCAACTGGATCAGCGTGCTCTTGCCACTGCCGGAGCGTCCGACCAGGGCCACGGCCTCCCCCGCGCGGATCGCCAGATTGATGTCTCGCAACACAACCTGCTCCGTACCCGGGTAGACGAAACTGAGCCGTTCGAACGCTATGTCCCCGCGCGCCCGGTCCACGGCGTGGGTGCCGGTATCCGGCTCGTCCTCCAGGTCCAGCTGGTTAAAGATATCCTCGGCAGCCGCAAGGCCCCGCTGGATCACGCTCTGGACGCTGCTGACCTGGCGGATCGGCCTGCCCAATAGCCCCGCCGCGGTGAGGAATGCGACCAGTGAGCCGGCACTGAAGCCGGCGAGGATCTCCGGGTTGAGGGCAAACCAGACCATGGCCCCCAGAGCCACCGCGAGCATGGTCTGGATCACCGGGGTGCTCATGGCATCGACCAGGGCCAGCTTCAGACTCTGGTTGCGATTGTAGGCGCTGGCGACCTCAAAGCGATCCCCCTGCTGCTGCTGGCCACCAAACAGGCGCACCTCCTTGTAGCCACCGATACTCTCGTTGGATACCTGGGTCACATCCCCCATGGAATCCTGGATGCGCCGGCTATAGCGCCGGAAGTGCTTGCCGACCACCGACACCACCAGCGCTATGCAGGGCGCCACCAGCATGAAGATCAGGCTCAGGCGCCAGTTGAGATAAAACAGGTAGCCGAGCAGGCCGATCACCGTCAGGCCCTCCCCCACCACCACCTTGAGCGCCTTGGTGGCGGCGCCGGTTACCTGCTCGACGTTGAAGGTGATCTTGGAAATCAGCACGCCCTGGCTGTGGTGGTCGTAATAGGTACTGGGGGCGAGCAGTATCTTGTTGAACAGCTCCCCGCGCAGCTGGTGGACCAGATTGCGGGCCACATGGTTCATGAAATAGGTACCGGCGAAGAAGCCCATGGCGCGGGTGAAGGCCAGCACTACCATGGCCGCCGGCACCCCGATACGGGCGAACTCCAGCGGCGTCATCTCGCCCGCGTCCAGCAGGGCATAGGCAGCGCCGGACACCAGCCCCTCCCTGGTCTCCGCGGATCCGTTCAGGGAATCGAGCAGAAACTGCATCAGGTCCGCCAGCAACACGTTGCCCAGCGAGTAAATTACATAGCCGACAATGCTGAGGGCGAAGAGATACCAGTACGGTAGCACATAGCCGAGCAGGCGCCGATACAGTTGCAGGTCGCTGATGCGGCCGCGCTGCTCAGTCACTGGCCGGCGCCTCCGCTGGCTGCCGGGTGCTAATGCTGAGGTGGACAAAACCCATCTGCCCCGCCGCGTCCATGGCCCGCACCACATCCTGGTGGCTGGCCTGGGCATCGGCTGCGATGACCAGTGGCAGGGTGGTGTCACCGGCGGAAACCTTGTAGATCGCCGATTGGATAGTACGGACCCGCGGGGCGACCAGCCGCGGGCCCAGGACCCCGGGCCCACCCCGC
>NZ_JAVKCQ010000146.1:0-13759 GCF_040222615.1 Haliea sp. | reverse complement strand
GAGAAAGAGCCCAACTACACCTATGTCGCCGCGCGCCTGCTGTGTGACAACCTGCGCGCCGAGGCTCTCAATTTCCTCGGCGTGGCGGACTCTGCCACCCAGGGCGACATGGACGAGCTGTACGCCAGGGCGCTGCCGGCCTATGTCGAACGCGGTGTGGAGCTGGAGCTGCTGGACCCCAAGCTGCAGCAATTCGACCTCGAGCGACTGGGCCGCGCACTGCTGCCGGAGCGCGACCTGCAATTCACCTACCTGGGGCTGCAGACCCTGTACGACCGCTACTTCATCCACAGCAATGACACCCGCATCGAGCTGCCGCAAGTCTTCTTCATGCGCGTCGCCATGGGCCTCGCCACCGAGGAAGCCGACCGCAACGCCCGGGCGATCGAGTTCTACGAGCTGCTGTCCTCCTTCGACTACATGAGTTCCACGCCGACCCTGTTCAACGCGGGCACCCTGCGCCCGCAGCTGTCCTCCTGCTACCTGACCACGGTCCCCGATGACCTGCACGGTATCTTCGGCGCCATCCAGGACAACGCTATGCTGTCCAAGTTTGCCGGCGGCCTGGGCAATGACTGGACCCCGGTGCGAGCGCTGGGCTCCTACATCAAGGGCACCAACGGCAAGAGCCAGGGCGTGGTTCCCTTTCTCAAGGTGGTCAACGACACCGCGGTAGCGGTCAACCAGGGCGGCAAGCGCAAGGGGGCGGTCTGCGCCTACCTGGAAACCTGGCACCTGGACATCGAGGAGTTTGTCGAGCTGCGCAAGAACACCGGCGATGACCGCCGCCGCACCCACGACATGAACTCCGCCAACTGGATTCCGGACCTGTTCATGAAGCGCGTGTTCGACGACGCGGAGTGGACCCTGTTCTCCCCGAACGATGTGCCGGACCTGCACGACCTCTACGGCAAGGCATTCGAGGAGCGCTACTGCCTCTACGAGGAGCAGGCCCGCAGCGGCAAGCTGAAACTGCACAAGACCGTGCGCGCCCAGAACCTGTGGCGCAAGATGCTGGCCATGCTGTTCGAGACCGGGCATCCCTGGATGACCTTCAAGGACCCCTGCAACCTGCGCTCGCCGCAGCAGCACGTGGGCGTGGTGCACTCCTCCAACCTGTGCACCGAAATCACCCTCAATACCAGCAAGGATGAGATCGCGGTCTGCAACCTGGGGTCCATCAACCTGCCCCAGCACGTGGCTGACGGCGGCCTCGACCTGGACAAGCTGCGCAAGACCGTGCGCACCGCCGTGCGCATGCTCGACAATGTCATCGACATCAATTACTACTCGGTGCCCCAGGCCGAGCGCTCCAACCTCCGCCACCGGCCGGTTGGCCTGGGCCTGATGGGCTTCCAGGACGCGCTCTACAAGCAGCACCTGGCCTACGGCTCGGATGAGGCGGTGGGTTTTGCCGACCGCTCCATGGAGGCGATCAGCTATTTCGCCATCGAGGCCTCCAGTGAACTGGCCGCCGAGCGCGGCGCCTACTCCAGCTACCAGGGCTCGCTCTGGAGCCAGGGTATCTTCCCCATCGACTCGCTGGATATCCTGGTGCAGCAGCGGGGCGCCGACTACATCCAGGTGGATCGCAGCACCTCCCTGGACTGGGAGGCCCTGCGGGCGGTTGTCAAAGAGCAGGGAATGCGCAATTCCAACGTGATGGCCATTGCCCCGACCGCGACCATCGCCAATATCACCGGCGTGTCGCAGTCGATTGAACCGACCTACCAGAACCTGTATGTGAAATCGAACCTGTCAGGCGAGTTCACGGTGGTCAACCCCTACCTGGTCAACGACCTCAAGGCCCGCGGCCTGTGGGACGGGGTCATGGTCAACGACCTCAAGTACTACGACGGCAGCGTCCAGGCCATCGACCGCATCCCCCAGGACCTGAAGGCAATCTACGCCACCGCCTTCGAAGTGGAGCCGCGCTGGCTGGTGGACGCCGCCAGCCGCCGCCAGAAGTGGATCGACCAGGCCCAGTCACTGAACCTGTACATCAACAACGCCAGCGGCAAGAAGCTCGACGTCACCTACCGCATGGCCTGGTACAGCGGGCTCAAGACCACCTACTACCTGCGCTCCCTGGCGGCTACAGGGACCGAGAAATCCACCATCAGCACCGGCAACCTGAACAAGGTGGCATCCGGTGGCCAGGCAGCGGCGGGGCCGGCCCCGGTTCCCGCGGCCTGCTCCCTGGACGACCCGGACTGCGAGGCCTGCCAGTAGCGCGGGCCAGGCAGCTGAAACAGAGCGTATTGGACTACAAGTGAAGCAGCAGAAGGACAGCACACAATGTTGAGTTGGGACGACTACCACAACGACGAGGCCATCAGCACGGCAACCGCCAGACAGGTACCGCCACCACCCCCACCCCCACCCCGGGAAGAGCCGGCACCCGCCGCGGTGGCCAGGCCGGCGCCGCCCGCGGAGGTCGCGATCGCGGCCGCCGATCCGGTCGCTGCCGACCCCGAAGCCGCTGAACACATCGCGGCCGCGGCCAAGGCACTGGAAAACCTGGACATCGCCACCGGCCTGGAGGAGCTGGAAATGGGCGCGGCCCGGGTGTCCGTGGACGAAAAGGCGATGATCAACTGCCGCGCCGACCTCAACCAGCTGGTGCCCTTCAAATACGACTGGGCCTGGCAGAAGTACATCGACGGCTGCGCCAACCACTGGATGCCGCAGGAAATCAACATGACGGCCGACGTCGCCACCTGGAAGAGCCCCGAGGGCCTGTCCGAGGATGAGCGCCGCATCGTCATGCGCAGCCTGGGTTACTTCTCGACTGCCGATTCGCTGGTTGCCAACAACCTGGTACTGGCGATTTACCGCCTGATTACCAACCCGGAATGCCGCCAGTACCTGCTGCGCCAGGCCTTCGAGGAGGCCATCCACACCCACGCCTACCAGTACTGCATCGAGTCCCTGGGCATGGACGAGGGCGCGGTGTTCAACATGTACCGGGAAGTGCCCTCGGTGGCGAAGAAAGCCGCCTGGAGCATCAGCCACACCCACGAGATATCGGACCCCACCTTCAAGACCGGCACCCTGGAGAACGACCAGACGCTGCTGCGCAACCTGATCGGCTTCTACGCCGTGACCGAGGGCATCTTCTTCTATTGCGGCTTCACCCAGATCCTCTCCATGGGCCGGCGCAACAAAATGACCGGCGTGGCGGAGCAGTTCCAGTACATCCTGCGCGACGAGTCCATGCACCTGAACTTCGGCATCGACGTCATCAACCAGATCAAGCTGGAAAACCCGCAGCTGTGGACCGAACAGTTCCAGCAGGAAGTCATCCAGATGATCCTGGAGGGTACCCAGCTGGAGATAGAGTACGCCCGCGATACCATGCCTCGCGGTGTACTGGGCATGAACGCGGCCATGATGGAAGAGTACCTGCACTTTATCGCCAACCGCCGCCTGTCCCAGCTGGGCCTGCCCGAACAGTTCCCGGGAGTGCAGAACCCGTTCCCGTGGATGTCGGAGATCATGGACCTGCGCAAGGAGAAAAACTTCTTCGAAACCCGGGTGATCGAATACCAGACCGGCGGCGCGCTGAATTGGGACTGACCCACCAACCGAGGACCTGATATGGAAAACCGCGACGACACCCCGAAGGACAGCGAGACCGTCCTGATGGCGCTGGACCAGATCAGCCAGACCATCGACGTCATGAACAGCGTCATCGGCCGCCTGCGCACCCATGTGCTGGAGCAGGCGGCGACCCGGCAAAACGAGCTGCAGGCAGAAATGCGTCCGGACCGGGTCCTGCACTGAGCCGACCACGCACTGCAGCTTTCTCCCCGGGCGCGGCCCCCGCGCCCGGATTGCCGCTACCCTCCGCGAACCCTCCGCTTTTCGATCAGTAGCAACTCCGCCTGACGCCGCAACAGGAACCTCTGCTCATCCTCGTCGCGGAAGCACGGCACCTCCGGCGGTGGCCCGGCGCAAGCCAATACCCGGGCAACCTCGCCCAGCACCACTTCCGTGATCAGCGGCAGATCGAGGTCGCCGGTCTCGTCCAGGGCGATCCACTGCAGTTGCGACAATTCCTCGGAGGCGCGGGAAAAATCGTCCGGGTCGCCGGCTACCGCGGAGGCATCGACAAGGAAAAAGCGGGCATCAAAGCGCCGCGGTGGACCAACGGGAGTGATGGCCCGAAACACATAGCGGAAGGCCGCGGCGCAGGGCAGGTAGCCGGTGGCACAAAACTCTTGCCAGTCGTCCGGGACCGGACCGGCCCAGTCCCCGGGCGTCCCCAGCAGCAGGCCGGACTCCTCCCACACCTCGCGTATCGCCGCCGCTTGCAGGGCGTGTACCCGCTCCGCCGCGGCTCCTTCTGCCAGCCGCGAGCTGCACACGGGGCCAACCTTGCCAGCCAGCGGCACCAGGGCATCACCGGGGTCCACCGCGCCACCGGGAAAGACAAACTTGCTGGGCATGAACACTGCCCTCGCACCACGCTGACCCATCAGTACCCGCGGACGGGTAGCGCGGTCGCGCACCAGGATGACGGTGGCAGCGTCGCGCACCTGCACGGAGGCGGTCATCGTTTCTTTCGCTGCCGTTTGCCTGTCGCCACCGCCCTGCTCCTTCCTGCCACTCCGGGCCCGAGTATAAACGCTTGCGCCAGATTGGTCTGCGCCACGCTGCCGCTGTCATTGGCAGAATCCTGTTTTCACCGCTTGCCACTTTAACGGGACAGCGCTTTCTGCCTATACTCACGGCACCTGAAACCAGACGAGGTATTGTCATGCTGAACACCCGGTTAGTTGTCCTGCTGCAGATCCTTGCCCTGCTGGTCGCCAGCACCGTGGGGACCGCGCAGGCTGCCGTCATCGGCACCGCGGATCACTTTGCCCAGCAGAGCCGCAATGAACAGCTCGGGGTAATCGATGCCGCACTCACCCGGGACACCGTGCAGCAGCAGATGGTAGCCATGGGCGTCAGCCATGCCGATGCCATGGCGCGGATCGGCGCCCTCTCGGATGCCGAGTTGCAGCAACTGGCGCAAAACATCGAAACACTGCCCGCCGGCAGCAGTGCGCTGGGGGTACTCGGCGCGTTGTTCCTGGTACTCCTGGTCCTGGAAATCGTCGGCGTAACCAACGTCTTCACCAAACTCTAGTGCGGGCGCCCTGGCGGCGCCACACTGCAGTTCAGCGGGAGGCAGCCACGGCCAGCAACATACTGGTGTTGGCGCTGCTGACGCTGCTGACAGCCTGCGCCGGCGTCACTACACCGCCTCCCGACCGGGCCGCGACGGAACTTGTGGCGGTGCCTTTTTTCCCCCAGGCCGAGTACCAGTGCGGCCCTGCAGCCCTGGCCACGGTCCTGGTTCACAGTGGCGTGACCACCACTCCCGAGGCCCTGGCCCCCGAAGTCTATCTCCCGGACAGACTGGGCAGCCTGCAGCTGGAACTGCGGGCCTCAGCCCGCCGGGCGGGACGGATTCCCTTCACCCTGCCTGTCGGTCCGGAGGCCCTGCTGGCCGAGCTGGAAGCCGGCAACCCGGTGCTGGTGCTGCAGAACCTTGGCCTGCGCTCCCTACCCCGCTGGCACTATGCGGTAGTCATCGGCTTCGAGCCCGCGCAGCAGCGAATCATCCTGCGTTCGGGAACCGAGCGACGACGGCTGGAGCGCTGGTCGCGGTTCATGGCCAGCTGGGAGCGCGCGGGATTCTGGGGGCTGGTGATTCCGCAGCCCGGTAAACTCCCGGCGAGCGGCAGCGCCGAGCACACCGCGCGCGAACTTGCCCGCCAGGAGGCACAGCTGGAACCCGCCGTCGCCCGGGCCGGCTGGGAACGCGCCCTGGTGCGCTGGCCGGGGGAAGCCGACATACTGTTTGCCACCGCCAATGTCCGGCGCGCCCAGGGCGACCCGCATGGCGCGGCAGCCCTGTATCGCCGCCTGCTCTTCACCGCGCCGGAACATTTGGCCGGGCGCAACAACTTTGCCGATCTGCTGCTGAGCGCCTCCTGCCCGGTAGCGGCCGCCGCGGTCCTGCCGCCCACGGCCGAATTCGTCGCCGGGCATCCGCCCCCAATCCGGGATACGATTACTCTCACCGCAGCTGATATCGCCAGCCAGCTTGCGACCAACCCTGATGATCCCGCTCACTGCCGGGAACTGGCCGGAGACCTGCCCTGAACATGACTGCCATCCTGCGTACACCCGACCACCGCTTTGCCGGACTCCCTGACTTCCCCTGGCAACCACGCTACCTGCAGCTCGCCGACCCGCGACTCGGCCCCCTGCGCATGCACTATCTTGATGAGGGGCCAGACTCCGGGCCGGTAATACTGCTGCTGCATGGGGAACCCAGCTGGTGCTTCCTCTATCGCCATATGATCCGCGACCTCACTGCCCGCGGTCTGCGCTGCGTGGCGCCGGACCTGATCGGGTTCGGGCGCTCCGACAAGCCGGCGCAACGCAGTGACTACAGCTATGCGGGCCATGTTGCCCAGATCGTCGAGCTGGTCAGCACGCTGGATCTCTGCGACATCGTCCTGGTCTGCCAGGACTGGGGCGGCCCGATCGGGCTCTCGGCGCTGGCACAGATGCCGGAGCGGTTCCAGGCAGTGGTGGCCGCGAATACCCTGCTGCCCAACTGTGAAGCCCCACCCGACGGGGTCGCCCCCTGGCCGGGGGAGATTGTCGAGCAGTGGGTCGCCGCGACCAGGACAGCGTCGGACCTGCCTGTTGCCGATATCATCGCAGCCGTCAGCGTCACCCCTCTGCCCGAGGCCGTGCGCGCCGCCTACGACGCCCCGTTCCCGACCGCCGCCTTCAAGGCCGCCGCGTTGGAGTTCCCCGGCCTGATTCCGATCCGCGAAGACATGGCCGGCGTCGCCGAGAACCGGCGCACCTGGCAACTGCTGGAACAGTGGCAGAAACCCTTTGTCACCGCCTTCAGCGACAGTGATCCGGCAACCGCCGCCTGGGCGGAGGTATTCCAGCAGCGCATACCCGGTGCCCGGGGCCGCAGCCACCCTGTAATTCGTGGCGCAGGACATTTCCTGCAGGAGGAGCAGGGGCCGGCGCTTGCCGCGGTGGTCGCCGAGGTGGCAAGCTCACTGGCCTGATGTACGCGACCCCGCGGGCGACCACAGCATGACTACTGACCAGGCACTGATCCTCAGCATTCTCGCCGCCACCGTGGGCATGTTCCTGTGGGGCCGCTGGCGCCACGACATGGTGGCCCTGGGTGCCCTGCTCGCCTGCGTGGTCGCGGGCCTGGTCGCACCGGACGTCGCCTTCAACGGCTTCGGCCATCCCGCGGTGATTACCGTAGCCTGTGTGCTGGTGCTGAGCCGCGGCCTGCAGACCTCGGGGGCGGTCAATGTACTGGCGCGCCATGCCCTGCCCAGCCGGGGGGGGCCGGTCCTCAGCCTGGGAGCACTGACCGCGCTGGGTGCGGTGCTGTCGGGTTTCATGAACAATGTCGGTGCCATGGCCCTGCTGATGCCGGTCGCCGTGCAGATGGCGAAGCGATATGAGTTGTCCCCGGGCCAGGTGCTGATGCCTCTCGCCTTTGGCACCATCCTCGGTGGCATGACCACCTTGATTGGCACTCCGCCCAACCTGATCGTGGCCGGCTTCCGTGCGCAAACCACCGGCAACGCCTTTGCCATGTTCGACTTCACCCCCGTTGGCCTCGCGGTCGCGGCGGCCGGGGTCGTATTCGTGGTTTTGCTGGGGCGGAAACTGGTGCCCCACCGCAAGCAGCAGGGGGCCGGGGACTTTGAGACCAGCGCCTATCTCACCGAGGCGCGGGTCGTGGAGGGCAGCAAGGCGGCGGGGATGACACTCGGGCAGGTAGAGTCGGGGCTGGATGAGGTCGGGGCACAGGTGGTCGGGCTGGTCCGCAATGAGGTGCGCCTTATCGCACCGCACTCGGCACGGAGAGTACACACGGGAGACGTGCTGGTCATTGAGGCAGAGGTGGGCGCGCTGGCGGATGTGCTGTCGCGCCTGGGTTTGAAGCTGGAAGAATCGATCAAACCCGAGAGCGTCGATGACGAAGCCGAGGCAGATGCCCCCCCGGCGCCCCCCGCCGACAACAACGGGGCAAACGGCGAGCCGGACGAAGCTGAACCGGAAAAACCCAGGGGCGACGAAATCGTACTGACCGAGCTCGCGGTGCTCCCCGGCTCCATCATGACGGGCCGGTCTGCGAGTGACATGCAACTGCGCAACCGCTACGGCTTGAACCTGCTGGCGGTGTCGCGGGAAGGTTCCAAAGCCCACACGCGCCTGCGCACCCTGGCGCTGCGCCCGGGGGATCTGCTGCTGATGCAGGGCCCGGCGGATGCCATGGGCGAGTTTGCCGGGGACAACAGTTGCGTGCCGCTGGCCAAGCGTGACCTGCGGATCCCGGACAAGCGCAAGGCGTCCCTGGCCAGCCTGGTCATGGTCCTCGCCATTGGTGGCGCCGCTTTTGGCTTGCTGCCGGCTGCAGTATCCTTCGCCCTCGGCGTGCTCGCCTCCATGGCGTTGCGCACGGTGCCGCCGCGAAACGTCTACACCGCGATCGACTGGCCGGTGATCGTGTTGTTGGCAGCCTTGATACCCGTGGCGGGAGCCATGGCGGCGACGGGCACAGCGGACCTGATCGCGAGGTTTCTGCTCACCACCCTCGCCCGCGGAAATGCGGTGGCGGCCCTGGCGATGGTCCTGGTGGTCACCATGTTTCTCTCGGACCTGATGAACAACGCCGCCACGGCCGCGGTCATGTGCCCGATCGCACTGGGCACGGCGGCTGCGCTGGGGGTCAACCCGGACAGCTTTTTGATGGCGGTGGCGATCGGTGCCTCCTGCGCATTCCTCACCCCCATCGGCCACCAGAACAATACCCTGATCCTCGGCCCGGGGGGCTTCCACTTCGGTGACTACTGGCGCCTGGGCTTGCCGCTGGAAATCCTGGTTGTGGCGGTGAGCCTGCCGCTCCTGCTGGTCGTCTGGCCCCTGTAGCCTCTCCTCCACTCCGGGCCGGAACAGCACACCGACCGACTGCGTCGGTCCCGCACCGCCGTCCAGCCCTGCGCATCGCGTGAAACACCTGCGGCCGGGTGGCGGTCCACCGGGTGGCGATCCACCGGGTGGCGATCCACCTTGGCACCGCAGTGTTTTCGGTGCTAACATCCAGGTTCCCGTGCCCCGCATTGGCGGTTACAATGGCGCGCTCGATGACATTGTGTTTGCCGCACGCGTATTGTGCAGGCCACCCACCGTTCACCCCACACAGGACAGCGACATGATCTACCAGAGTGACGCGCTCACCGTGACCCGCCTCGATGGCGACATCGCCGAGCTGCATTTCGACCTCAAGGGCGAGTCTGTCAACAAATTCGACCAGGCCACCGTCAACAGCCTCACCGCGGCTCTCGATGCGCTGGAGGCAGAGCAGGGCCTGCGCGGCCTGCTGGTCACCAGCGGCAAGCCGGTATTCATCGTGGGCGCGGATATCACCGAGTTTACCGGCATCTTTGGTGCCGGGCCCGACGAGATCAAGGGCTTCACCGCGGCCAACAACAACAATCTCAATCGTCTCCAGGCCCTGCCCTACCCCAGCTGTGTGGCGATCAACGGCTTCGCCCTGGGCGGCGGCTTCGAGATCTGCCTGGCCTGCGATTTCCGGGTCATGAGCAGCGCCGCGAAAGTGGGCCTGCCGGAAACCCGGCTGGGCATCCTGCCGGGCTGGGGCGGTACCGTGCGCCTGCCGCGGATCATCGGCGTCGATGAGGCCGCAACCTGGATCGCCACAGCCGCCGAGCAGCGGGCCGACAAGGCACTCAAGGCCGGCGCAGTGGATGCCGTGGCGGAGCCCGGTGAGCTGCGGGCGGTGGCGATGGCGACCCTCGACAATGCCATCGCCGGCAAGCTCGACTACGCCGGGCGCCGACACGACAAGAGCAGCCCGCTGCCACTGAACGACACCGAGGCCATGATGGCCTTCTTCACCATGAAATCCATGGTTCAGCAACAGGCGGGCCGCAACTACCCGGCGCCGGTGAAGGCGGTTGACGTGATCGAGAAGGCCCGGGGCATGGGGCTGAAGGACGCCCTGGAAGTCGAGGCGGACGGCTTCGCCGAACTGGCGGTCACCCCGGTCGCCGCCGCTCTGGTGGGCGTGTTCCTGGCCGACCAGCTGCTGGGCAAGAAAGCAAAGGACTGGGAGAAAAAGGCCGACCGGAAAGTTGCGCGGGCAGCCGTACTGGGCGCCGGCATCATGGGTGGCGGCATCGCCTACCAGTCCGCCTACAAGGGCGTGCCCATTCTGATGAAGGACATCAACCAGGCCGGTCTTGACCTGGGTCTGACTGAAGCCAACAAGCTGCTGGCCAAGCGCGTGGACCGCGGGCAGATGACCGCCGCACAGATGGGCGAGGTCCTGAACAGCATCGACCCGACCCTGACCTACACTGGCTTCGACGGCGTCGACATTGTGGTCGAGGCCGTGGTCGAAAATCCCAAGGTCAAACATGCGGTGCTGGCGGAGACGGAAAAGCACATCAGCGAGGACACCATCCTCGCCTCCAACACCTCCACCATCTCCATCACTTACCTGGCGGAGGCTCTGCAAAGGCCGGAGAACTTCTGTGGCATGCACTTCTTCAACCCGGTGCATGCCATGCCCCTGGTCGAAGTGATCCGCGGCGAGAAGACCTCGGACAAGGCGGTTGCCCGCACGGTTGCCTACGCCAACAAGATGGGCAAGAAAGCCGTCGTAGTGAAGGACTGCCCCGGCTTCCTTGTCAACCGGGTGCTGTTCCCCTATTTCGACGGTTTTTCCAAACTGGTACGCGACGGCGCCGACTTCCAGGCCGTGGACAAGGTGATGGAGCGCTGGGGCTGGCCCATGGGGCCCGCCTATCTGATGGATGTGGTTGGTATCGATACCGGAGTGCACGCCGCGGCAGTGATGGCCGAAGGCTTCCCCGACCGCATGCAACTCGACTTCAAGACCGCCACTGAAGTGATGTTCGAGAACGAGCGCTACGGGCAGAAAAACGGCAAGGGCTTCTACGATTACGTGCCCGACAAACGGGGCAAGCCGAAGAAGACCGCCAGCGAGGAGGTCTACAGCCTGATCGCAACGGTGGAAGGGGCCCGCACCGAGTTCTCCCGCGAAGACATCGTGGCGCGCATGATGCTGCCGATGGCCACAGAAATGGCGCGCTGCCTTGAGGAGGGCATTGTTGGCACCCCCGCAGAAGCCGACCTCGCCCTGCTCTACGGGCTCGGCTTCCCCCCTTTCCGCGGCGGCATCTTCCGCTGGATGGATACCGTGGGGCTTGCGTTCATTGCAGAAGCCTCCAAGCAATTTGCCCACCTGGGCAAGTCCTATGAACTCACCGACGGCATGCAGGCCATGCTGGCCGATGGCAAAACCTACTACTGAGCAGCGGGTGAAAACAGGAGAATTATCGTGAGTCTGAATCCAAGAGACGCCGTTATCGTCGATTTCGCCCGCAGCGCCATGGGGCGTTCCAAGAATGGCTGCTTCCGCAATGTCCGGGCCGACGATCTTTCGGTCGCCGTGATCAAGGGCCTGCTGGCGCGCAACGAAAAACTTGACGTCAATGAAATAGACGACCTGATCTGGGGTTGCGTGCTGCAACGCGGCGAGCAGGGCATGAACCTGGCACGCCTGCTGGTGCTGCGCGCCCAGCTGCCCTTCACCATTCCCGCACAGACGGTGAACCGCCTCTGCGGCTCATCCATGTCCGCCCTGCACACTGCGGCCGCCAACATCATGGCGGGGCTGGGCGACGTCTACCTGGTTGGCGGGGTCGAGCACCTGGGTCACCTGCCGATGATGGACGACGTCAACATCAATCCAAAACTGGGCCTGAACGTGGCCAAGGCCGCGGGCATGATGGGCATGACCGCGGAGTACCTGGCGCTGCTCCACGGCATCGGCCGGGAACAGCAGGACCAGCTGGCCCTGCGTTCGCACCAGCTCGCCCAGCAAGCGACCGATGCGGGTAAGTTCGCGCGCGAGATCATTCCGGTAGAGGGCCACGATGCGTCCGGCGCCCTGGCCTTGGTGGAGAGGGATGAAACCATCCGCCCGGAAACCACCCTGGAAGGTCTGGCAAGCCTGCCACCCGCGTTCAATCCCCAGGGCGGCACGGTTACCGCGGGCAGCTCTTCGCAGATCTCCGACGGCGCCTCGGCCATGCTGGTGATGTCCGCCGAGCGGGCCCAGGCCCTGGGCATGACACCGATCGCCCGTATCCGCGGCATGGCCCTGGCCGGTGTCGATCCGTCGATCATGGGTTACGGCCCGGTACCCTCCACCCGGAAGGCCCTGAAAAAGCTGGGCCTGACCATCAAGGATATCGAGATGGTCGAGTTGAACGAGGCCTTCGCCGCCCAGGCTCTGCCGGTGCTGAAAGATCTGGAGCTGCTCGATGACATGGAAGAGAAGGTGAACGTGCACGGGGGCGCTATCGCCCTGGGTCATCCCTTCGGCTGCTCTGGTACCCGCATTACCGGCTCCCTGCTGACGGTGATGCAGGACCGGGATCTCACCATGGGCATTGCAACCATGTGCATTGGCCTCGGCCAGGGCATTACCACGGTGGTGGAACGGGTCTAGGTTGGTCGCACGCTGCGCCCGCTCGGGCCGCAGCGGCTACTCGCCGCTCAGCAGACGGTCCATACGCCGCAGCGACGCCAGCAGCTCCGTCGTTGCCAGCTGTGAGCCGCTGAAAAACTCCTCCGCCATCGGCGTAATCGCACAGCGCTCCGGCAGCGGCGCGTTCTCTTCCAGCATCCGGTACAGGGTTGGCAGGAAAACGAACTGCAGCCACTGCGGCAGGCTCAGGGTATCCACGCAGAAGGGTTCGACCGAGGCCAGCGCGCGGGACGATGGCGGCACCCGTTCCCACAGTGAAAGCTGGCGCAGCTGGGCCTCAATATCGATGAGGACTTCGGCAACTTCAGTGTGCATCGGGCTCTCCGGTCCAGTGGTCAGAACTTTTCCGGCCTCAGCACATCGACGTCGCTGAGATAGAGAATCATGGCGTAGTTATCATAGTAGTGCTCGCGCAGGCCGGCGGCTATCCGCTCTGCCGTGCTGTCCTCGCAGACGACCTCGATCCGGATATTGCGATTGGCTTCCCAGTTCCCCTCCCTGACCCCGCGCGCGCCCTTGCCGCGAGCCTCGGTAATGGTATAACCGTGGGCGCCCCAGCGTTCGATATCTCGCAACAGGTGGGACTCGATAGCGGACTCAGTGACAATGGTCAGCAGGCGCCGATGATGCTGATGCATGCTCAGCCTCCTCCGAAAATGGCATAGGCGTGGCGAGTCAGCCAGTGGTATAGCGGAATGCCCACAACAACATTGAACGGGAACGTGACCCCCAGCGACGCCGCCAGTGACAGCGCGGGGTTGGCCTCGGGCAAGGATATGCGCATCGCCGCCGGTACCGCTATGTAGGAGGCGCTGGCCGCCAGCGTTGCCAGCACCACGGCGCCGCCAAGGGACAGTCCCAGCAGCCAGGCCAGCGTCAGGCCACAGAGGGCGGCCACCACCGGTGCCAACACGCCGAAGCCCAGCAGGAACAGGCCGTAGCGCCGCAGCGTTCCCAGCTGGCTGGCGGTAACCAGGCCCATTTCAAGCAAAAACAGCGCCAGCAACCCCTGGAACGGACTGAAAAACAGCGGTGCCAGGCTCTTCAGGCCCTCCTATCCGGCGGCCCAGCCTATCAGCAGACCGCCCACCAACAGGACAATGC
>NZ_JAVKCQ010000145.1:0-2858 GCF_040222615.1 Haliea sp. | reverse complement strand
GACCGTGTTCATCTGTGACGAATGCGTCGAGCTGTGCATGGATATCATCCGCGAGGAGCACAAGTCGGCCCTGGTCAAGTCCAAGGACGGGGTGCCGACACCGCGTGAAATCTGCGACGTGCTGGACGACTATGTGATCGGCCAGAATCACGCCAAGCGAATCCTGTCCGTTGCGGTCCACAATCACTACAAGCGCCTGGACCATGGCGGCAAGGGCAGCGAAGTCGAGCTGGCCAAATCCAATATCATGCTGGTCGGCCCGACCGGTTGCGGCAAGACTCTGCTGGCTCAGACGCTGGCCCGCATCATTGACGTGCCATTCACCATGGCTGATGCCACCACCCTGACCGAAGCCGGCTATGTGGGCGAGGATGTGGAGAACATCATCCTCAAGCTGCTGCAGGCGGCGGACTACAATGTGGAGCGGGCGCAGCGCGGCATCGTCTATATCGATGAAGTGGACAAGATCAGCCGCAAGGCAGACAACCCGTCCATCACCCGCGACGTGTCGGGCGAGGGGGTGCAGCAGGCCCTGCTGAAGATCATGGAAGGGACGGTGGCCAGTGTGCCGCCGCAGGGTGGTCGCAAGCATCCGCAGCAGGAGTTCCTGCAGGTGGACACGACCAACATCCTGTTTATCTGCGGCGGCGCCTTTTCCGGCCTCGACAAGATCATCTCTCAGCGCACCCATGGCTCCGGCATGGGCTTCGGCGCCGACGTGACATCGGCCGACGAGCGGCGCATGGGCGACATCCTGAAGGATGTGGAGCCGGAAGACCTGCTCAAATTCGGCCTGATTCCGGAGTTCATCGGCCGTCTGCCGGTGGTTGCCACCCTGGAAGACCTGGACGAGGAGGCGCTGGTGCGCATCCTGAGCGAGCCCAAGAACGCTCTGGTGCGGCAGTATCAGCGGCTGTTCGAGATGGAAGGGGTGAAGCTGGAACTGTCGGAGGACGCCCTGAAGGCGGTGGCCCGCAAGGCGATCAGCCGCAAGACCGGCGCTCGCGGGTTGCGTTCGATCCTGGAGAATATCCTGCTCGATACCATGTTCGACCTGCCCAGCCTGGATGGGGTTGAGCAGGTTGTGATGAACGCCGAGGTGGTGGAAGGTCGGGCCGAACCGCTGCATATCTACGCAGAGCGCCAGACCAGCGCCTGAAGCCGGTCCTGTAGCCGACCGTGCCCCTGGGGGCGGTGTCTTTTTGCCAGCGCCAGCCCTGGATCGCTGGCAGGGGTTGATACTGGCCCGGCGGACACCAACTATATGCAGTGTCTGATTGCGGCATCCGGCCGTGGATCTATGCCCAGTGGAGGCCTTCTTGGAATCTGAGCGCGGTGTGCTTTACCCGATTCTCCCTCTCAGAGACATCGTCGTCTTTCCGCACATGATCGTGCCGTTGTTTGTCGGCCGCGAGAAATCCGTGCGGGCGCTGGACGATGTCATGAAGGACGACAAGCAGATCCTGCTGTTGTCGCAGAAAGACGCCTCCCAGGATGATCCCGGCGAGGACGAGATTTTCCGGGTCGGCACCATCGGCAGTGTGCTGCAGCTTCTCAAGCTGCCTGACGGCACCGTCAAGGTGCTGGTCGAGGGCAACCGCCGGGCACAGGTGGAGCGTTTTGAGTCGGGTCAGGACTTCTTTCAGGCCTATGCCACGGACATTGCCGAGGCGGATCGGGAGGGTGCTGAGTCCGAGGCGCTGGTGCGCGCGGTGGTCAGCCAGTTTGAGCAATACATCAAGCTCAACCGCAAGATTCCACCGGAAGTCCTAGTATCGATCAACCAGATCGATGAACCCGGCAAGCTGGCCGATACGGTTGCCTCCCACCTGTCGCTGAAGATTCCGGAAAAGCAGGAGCTGCTGGAGATCGGCAGTGTGCGGGAACGGCTGGAGAAGATTTACTCCTTCATGGAGGGCGAAATTGGTGTCCTTCAGGTGGAGAAGCGAATCCGTAACCGCGTCAAGCGGCAGATGGAGAAAACCCAGCGCGAGTACTATCTGAACGAGCAGATGAAGGCGATCCAGAAGGAGCTCGGCGACGGCGAGGACGGCCGCGATGAAGCCGCCGAGCTGGAGCAGCGCATCAAGAAGACCCGCCTTAGCAAGGAAGCGCGGGAAAAGTGCATGGCGGAGTTGAAGAAACTCCGTTCCATGAGCCCGATGAGCGCCGAGTCGACCGTCGTGCGCAACTATCTCGACTGGATGCTCGGCATTCCGTGGAAAAAGCCGTCGCGTACCAAGAAGGACATTGCCCTGGCCGAAACCGTACTCAACCGTGACCATTACGGACTGGAGAAGGTCAAGGAGCGGATTCTTGAGTATCTCGCCGTGCAGGCGCGGGTCGGCAAGATGAAGGGGCCGATCCTCTGTCTGGTGGGTCCGCCGGGTGTTGGTAAGACGTCCCTTGGCAAGTCCATCGCCGAGGCGACGGGCCGCAACTTCGTTCGCATGAGCCTGGGCGGCGTACGCGACGAGGCGGAAGTGCGCGGCCACCGCCGCACCTATATCGGTTCCATGCCCGGTCGTGTGGTGCAGGGCATGAAAAAGGCGAAGACGTCGAACCCTGTGTTCCTGCTGGACGAGGTGGACAAGTTGGGCGCCGACTGGCGCGGCGACCCGTCGTCGGCTTTGCTGGAAGTGCTGGACCCGGAGCAGAACAGCACCTTCAACGACCACTACCTGGAAGTGGACTATGACCTGTCCAGCGTGATGTTTGTCTGCACCGCCAATACGCTGCGCATTCCGCAGGCCCTGATGGACCGCATGGAAGTGATCCGCATCCCCGGCTACACCGAGGACGAGAAGGTAGAGATCGCCAAGCGGCATCTGGTGCCGAAGATTCTGAAGGACCACGGC
>NZ_JAVKCQ010000144.1:0-41622 GCF_040222615.1 Haliea sp. | reverse complement strand
CTACCGATCAGGGCATTTTCTACAAGCTGCAGCAGCAGGCGCCGGACAAGGAGTTCATCATCGCCCCGACTGCAGGTAATGGCGCGACCTGCCGCAGCTGTGCCAACTGTCCGTGGATGGCGATGAACGAACTGGAATCCCTTGACCAGGTGTTTGGGCGCACCGACAACGAAGTGTTTGTCGACCCCGCCATCGGCGAGCGGGCCATGGTGCCTCTGCGGCGCATGCTGGATTTTGCTGCCGGTTTGCGCAAAGGCGTGATCGGCAACGCCTGACTGCCGCACCTCGCCGGCCGCACCTCGCCGGCCGCACCTGGCCGGCCGCACCTGATTAGATTTCCATGCGTTGGCGCAGGGTCGCGACGTCGCGCAAGCGTTCGTTGAGGCGTGCGGCGGTGACGTGATCGCTGCCCACCAGCTTCATCGCATAGTTGAGCTGGCGCTCGGCCTCATCCATGTTGCCGGTGAGGATGAAGTATTCGGCGCGCGACTGGTGCAGGCCGACGATATTCCCCGACAGGCCCTGCACTTCAGCCAGCAGGTACCAAAGCGCCGGGTCGTCGGGCCGGTTCCGGCTCTGGTCCAGCAGTGCCGCTTCTGCCAGGTGCGGCTTGCGACCCTGCATCAGCGCGGTGGCATAGGCCATGGTCAGCGGGTGGTTGCCCGGCGTCAGCTTGAGCTCTCCGGACAGCAGCTCGGCGGCCTTGTCAGGCTCGCCCCGGGTCATCAGGATTTCCGCGTTGGCCAGCTTGTATTCCAGTCGGTCAGGGCTTTGTGACCAGATGCTGTCGAGCTCCAGGGCGGCCTGGTCGACGCGGCCAGCCTCGGTCAGGGCCAGTACCAGGCCATAGGTGGAGGCTTCCCGCGAACGGGTATCGCCGTCCAGTTCACCGCGGAATTTCTGGATGGCCTCCTCCGGTGTGGCGGCCAGGTGATTGATTACCCTGGCGCGCATCAGCTGGTACTCGGTGTCGTCGCGCAGCGGCGGTCGGGTGTATTGGCGGGCCCGGTTGCGGGTATCGGCGATGCGGTTTTCTGACAGGGGGTGGGTGCGCAGGAATTCCGGGATGCGGTTGCCGCTGGCGTAGCGCGACGCCTGCATCATGCGCTCAAACATGGAGGCCGCGGCGTGGGGATCCATGCCCGCCGCCACCACGGTTTGCATGCCGACCCGATCTGCCTCCGATTCGTTGCCGCGGCTGTAGCGCAGCGCCGAATCCTGGGCCGCAGCCTGGGCGGCGGACAGTGCCGCCATGCCAGCTTCGCCGCCGGCTGTGGCCAGCAGGACAAAGCCGGCCAGCATGGCCGCCAGGTTCAGGGGTTGCTGGCTGCGCTGGAACTCCACCCGGCGCGAGAAATGGCGCTGGCTCAGGTGGGCGAGTTCGTGCGCCAGCACGGTGGCCAGTTCGTCCTCGGTCTGGGCGTAGAGGAGCAGGCCGTTGTTGACGCCAACCACCCCGCCTGGCACCGCAAAGGCGTTGATCTCGGGGCTGTCCACGATTACCAGGTCTATCCGGCGGTCCTCCAGCTGGCTGTGCGTTGCCAGGCGGTAGACAAGGTCTTCCAGGTAGTCGAACAGCAACGGGTCATCGACAATCGGCGCCCGGTTGCGGAAAATGCGCAGCCAGGTGCGCCCCAGCTGGTATTCGTACTCGGCCGAAAACAGACTGGTACTGGACTCGCCGAGGTTCGGCAGCTTGAGCCCTTCGGTGGCGCGCAGGTCCGCGCCCGGCAGGAGCAGGGCGAGCAGCAGCGCCAGTGTGGTGGCGTTCAGCCGGGCGCGCTTTGGGGGACGTAAACTCATACCAGGGGTCTTCACCGCGGATTGGGCGCCGGATATTTTCCGGCGAGTTGTTCATTGTACGCCAGCTGCCTGTTGTCGGCCCAGCACCGGTACTGGCCTTGGGATGGCGGCAGCGCGGAAAAGTTCAATCCAGTTTGGGGTGTCGGCAGCGAATGGATATACTCGTGCGCCACGCTGACAGGAGACTGAGAACAAGGTGACAGATGAAGTGGCGGTAGAGGTGGACGCCTGCGGGCTGCAATGTCCCATGCCCCTGCTGCATGCCAAGCGCGCCCTGAATCGAATGCAGTCCGGCGAATGCCTGCGGGTACTGGCTACAGACCAGGGCTCGGTACGGGATTTCCGGGTATTCGCCGAGCAGTCAGGGCATACTCTCCTGGCGTCAGAAGAACGTGCTGGCGTCTATATTTACCTTTTGCAGAAGTTGTAGGCACCCGGGACCGAATCCATGCTGGATATCTTCAATAAATGGTACAAACGCTACCTGTTCGAGGAAGAGTCGGTACTGTTGCTGGTGCTGCTGGTCGTCGCGGTGCTGCTGCTGATGACCATAGGCAATATCCTCGCCCCGGTGCTGGCATCCATTGTGCTGGCCTACCTCATGCAAGGCCTGGCCGGGCGCCTGCAGGCCACCGGCTTGCCGTCATGGGTTGGGGTTACGGTCGCCTACATCCTGTTTATAGGCATCTTTTTCGGTGTGACCCTGGGGCTGCTGCCTCTGGTGTGGCGCCAGCTGGTGTCCCTGGCGACGGAAATGCCGCGGATGCTGGAGCAGGGCAAGCAGTTGCTGGCAGTGTTGCCGGCGCGCTACCCGGAGATTTTCAGCCAGCAGCAGATAAATCAGATGGTCGGTCTCGCCCAGGCGGAAATGGGCGGGATGGGGCAGAAGCTGGTGACCCGGTCGCTGGCGACCATCCCCAGCATCCTGACCGTGCTGGTCTACATGATCCTGATCCCGATCCTGGTGTTTTTCTTTCTCAAGGACCGGCAGTTGATCCTGTCCTGGCTGGGGACTTTCCTGCCCACGGAGCGGCCCCTGCTGCGGCGTATCTGGACCGAGATGGATACCCAGGTCGCAAACTACGCCCGCGGCAAAGTACTGGAAATACTGATCGTGGGCTCGGTCAGTTACCTCAGTTTTGTCCTGCTTGGCCTCAACTATGCCGCTCTGCTGGCCCTGTCCGTCGGTCTGTCGGTGATCATTCCCTATCTGGGGGCGGCACTGGTTACTTTCCCGGTGCTGCTGGTGGGATATTTCCAATGGGGTTTTGCCAGTGAATTTTATTACCTGGTGCTTGTCTACTTTGTTATCCAGGGGCTGGACGGGAATGTTCTGGTGCCGCTGCTGTTCTCCGAGGCAGTGAACCTGCACCCGGTTGCCATCATCCTGGCGGTGCTGTTTTTCGGCGGTATCTGGGGAGTGTGGGGGGTATTTTTTGCCATTCCGCTCGCCACCCTGATCAAGGCTGTCATCAATGCCTGGCCCACTCCGATGGAAGGGCCGGGCCACACCAAGACTCTGGAGTAAGGCATGCAAGCAACACTCTTCGGCCGCTGGCTGCGGCCGCTGGCAGGCAGCTTTGTGCTGTTGTTTCTGGTGGCCTGTGCCACCGCCATCCTGCCCGGTGCCGGGACCCAGCCGGTACAAAGCCCGAATGACGACTATGCCTACCGTTACCTGACCCTCGACAACGAGCTGCAGGTGCTGCTGATATCCGACCCGGGGGCACCCAAGGCCGCCGCCGCGCTGGATGTCCTGGCGGGCAGTGGCGATAACCCGCCCGGCCGCGAAGGACTGGCGCATTTTCTCGAGCACATGCTGTTTCTCGGCACCGACAAGTACCCAGAGGCCGGCGACTATCAGCAATACATTGCCGAGCACGGTGGCAGCCACAACGCCTACACCAGTTTCGAACACACCAATTATTTCTTTGACATTCAGGCACCCCACCTTGAAGACGCTCTGGACAGGTTCTCCCGCTTTTTTATTGCACCGCGCTTCGACGAGGGCTATGTCGAACGGGAGATGAATGCGGTGGAAGCGGAATTCCAGATGGGGCTGCGCAGCGACCCGCGACGGGGGCTGGATGTGTTGCAGGCGGTGATGAACCCCGAACACCCCTTTAGCCAGTTCACCGTAGGCAGTCTGGAAACCCTGGCGGACCGGCCCCAGGCTCCGATACGCGATGATCTGCTGCGCTTCTACGAACAGCATTACTCCGCCAACAAAATGCGGCTGGTGGTCTTCGGCGCTGAATCGCTGGATGAACTGGAGGCGATGGTAGTGCCCCGGTTTGCGCCGGTACCGAACCGGGGTATCGAAACCGGGGTGATTGCTGCTCCCCTGTTTGCCCCCGACGCTCTGCCCATGCTGGTCAAGGTGCAGCCCCAGGCGACCCTGCGCCAGCTGGAGGTGTCGTTCCCGGTGCCGGATTATCGCAGTGCCTACCGCAGCAATCCGCTCGGTTACCTCGGCAACCTCGTTGGGCATGAGGGCAGCGGCAGTCTGCTGGCCCGGCTGAAGGAGGAGGGCCTGGCGGAAAGCCTCGGCGCCGGTTCGGGGCTTGGCTGGCGCGGCGGCGCCCTGTTCAGCGTCAGTGTCGGCCTGACCGAGGAGGGTCTGGCACAGCGCGAGCGGGTGCTGCAGCTGTTGTTCGCCTATCTGGAGATGTTGCGCCAGGAGGGGCCCCAGCAATGGCTGTATGATGAGCAGTCGCGTCTGGCCGAGCTGCAGTTTCGCTTCCGGGAGAAATCTGAACCCATCAACTACGCCAGCGCCCTCGCCAGCGGCATGCACTACTACGCTCCCGAGGACATTCTCCGCGGCGGCAGCCTGATGTCCGACTACGATCCCGTCATGCTGGCGGAATTGCTGTCGCGGGTGGTTCCCGATAATGCCCTGGTGACCCTGAGCCACCAGTCGCTCGAAGTCGACCGGGAATCCCCGTTCTATATGGTACCTTACAGCGCCGAACCGGTGCCGCCGGAACGGCTGCAACGCTGGACCGCCCCGGTGCAGGGTGTCGGCCTGGCCCTGCCGCCTCCGAATGAGTTCATCGCGGAGGATACCAGTCTGGTGTCCTCCAGCCCGGTCGCCAGCGCGCCGGTCAAGGTTCTGGCGGAAACCCGGCAGGCGGTATGGTTCGGGCAGGACACGGAATTTACGATTCCGCGCGGCGCGCTCTACATCAATTTCCGCTCGCCCGAGGTGGGGGAGAGCGCGACCCAGGCCGCCGCCGCGGTGCTGTATACCGCGCTGCTGAAGGACGCCGTTACTGAGTTTGCCTACCCGGCGCAGCTCGCGGGGCTCAACTTCGATGTCTACAAGCACGCCCAGGGTATCAGCCTGCGGGTCAGCGGTTACAACGACAAGCAATTGTTGCTGCTGGACCGCCTGCTGGATGTGGTCCAGGCGTCCTCGTTTGGCGAGCAGCGGTTCGACAATATTCGCGCCGACATGATCCGCAACCTGGAGAACAGCGTGGCCAAGCGCCCCAGCAGCCAGGTAATTGATGACCTGCGCGAGGCGCTGCTGCACGGTGAGTGGGGCGAGGAGAGCCTGGTCCGCGCTCTGCAGGGCATTACCCTGGCGGAGCTGAACGGATGGGTGGAGGCCTTCTGGGCGCAGGCAACCGCCGAGACCATGCTCTACGGCAACTACGAGGCCGCCATTGTGCCCCAGTTGGCGGCGCGGGTCGGTGAGCTGCTGGGTGAGGGCGAGCCGCCTTCCCTGCCACCCCTGCGGGTGACCCGTATTGCACCGGGCGAAAGCCTGTTCTATCCGGTCGCGGTCGATCATGATGACGCGGTGGTCGGCTGGTACCTGCAGGGTCGCGATCGCAGTTGGCGGGATCGGGCAGCGACAGCGCTGACGGCGCACATCATCAAGACCGGGTTCTTCCAGGAGTTGCGCACCGAGCAGCAGTTGGGCTACGTGGTCAGCGCATTCCCCTGGCCGCAGCTGGACATCCCCGGCTTGATGCTGTTGATCCAGTCACCCAGCGCCTCCGCGCCCGAGGTGACCCGTGCGATCGATACCTACATGGACGGGGTGACGGGCGCGCTGGATGAGGAACAGTTCCTGCGCTATCGCAAGTCGCTGGTGGCTGAGATCCAGCGCCCGGACAAGAATCTGTGGGAGCGGGCCGAGTTCTACTGGCAGTCCATCGCCAAGAAGGAGTTTGCCTTCGACGGCCGCCAACAAATGGCGGACGCGGTGAGCAGTTTGACTCTGGAGGACTGGAGCGCCTATTTCACCGGCGTGTTCCGCGAGCAGCGCCACTCCCTGCTGGTAATCGCGCCGGGCAGGGCGAACTCCCAGCCGGAGGGCTACGGAGAGACTGTGGAGTCCGCGGCCGCGCTCAAGGCCAGGCAGGCGTTCTTCACCATCGAATAGTATCCATTCTTTTTTGGTCGCGCATGGCAATAAGATGGTTCTATAAAGGAACCATCGGTTTGTCACGCGGCCTGTCTTGGTGTACCTTGCGGCTGCTGTTTTCACTGACTTTGCTTCGATTCGCGCAAGAGTTGGAGTCGGAGTCTATACTGTCGGCAGCGGGGGAATCGCAGAAAGGTTCTAATTTGACACTATAAAATTGCCCCGCTTCCCAGCCTCAACCTCTCGTCAGGAGCGATAGCCGCATGACCGAAGACAAGGACCCGATCGAAACCCGGGAGTGGATGGAAGCGCTCGATGCCGTGAGCAAATACAGTGGCCCCGAGCGCGCCGCCGAGCTGCTGGTAGAGCTCGCCAAGCACGCCACGGAAACCGGGGTCAGGCTGCCGACCGCCATCACCACGCCATTCCGCAACACGATTGCGCCCCAGGACCAGAAAATGATGCCCGGCGACCTGTTCATGGAGCGCCGCATCCGCTCGCTGGTGCGCTGGAATGCCCTGGCCATGGTCATGCGCGCCAACGATAATGACGAGGGGCTGGGTGGGCACATCTCCAGCTTCTCCTCCAGCGCGACCCTCTACGATGTCGGCTTCAACTACTTCTTTCGCGGTGCGGAGGCCGAGCACCCCGGTGACCTGGTGTTCTACCAGGGCCACAGCGCACCGGGCATGTATGCCCGCTCCTATCTTGAAGGACGCCTGAGCGAAGAGCAGCTGGACAATTTCCGCCGTGAAGTGGACGGCAACGGCCTCTCCTCCTATCCGCACCCCTGGCTGATGCCCGACTACTGGCAGTTCCCGACGGTGTCCATGGGCCTGGGGCCAATCCAGGCGATCTACCAGGCCCATGTCATGAAGTACCAGCAAAGCCGTGGCCTGCTGGAGCACGGCGACCGCAACGTCTGGTGCTTCCTCGGCGATGGCGAGTGCGACGAACCCGAGTCCCTGGGGGCCATCTCAATGGCCGGGCGCGAGCGTCTGGGCAACCTGATTTTTGTGGTCAACTGCAACCTGCAGCGCCTGGACGGACCGGTGCGCGGCAACGGCAAAATCATCCAGGAGCTGGAGGGCGTATTCCGCGGCGCCGGCTGGGATGTGCTCAAGGTCATCTGGGGCCGCAAATGGGATCCGTTGCTGGAAAAGGACACCACCGGCCTGCTGCAGCAGCGCATGGATGAAGTTTGTGACGGCGAGCTGCAGAACTACAAGTACAACGGCGGTGCCTACACCCGCGAGCATTTTTTCGGCAAGTATCCCGAGCTGCTCGACCTGGTCAGCGACCTGTCTGACGAGGACATCATGTACCTCAATCGCGGTGGTCACGATCCCTACAAGGTCTACGCAGCCTACGCCGAGGCAGTCGCCCAGCACGAGCGTCCGACGGTTATCCTGGCGATGACCGTGAAGGGCTACGGCACCGGCGAGGCAGGGGAGGCCAACAATGAAACCCACTCCCTGAAGAAACTCGACCTGGACAGCCTCAAGGCATTCCGCGACCGTTTTGGTATTCCCATCTCGGATGCCGAATTGAAGGACGTGCCGTACTACCGGCCGGCGCCGGACAGCCCCGAAATGCGCTATATGAAAAGCCGCCGCGAGGAGCTGGGCGGATCCATCCCGGCCCGGCGCAAGGACATGGAGTTGCTGGAGACCCCGTCGCTGGCGGCTTTCGACAATCAGCTCAAGGGCAGCGGCAAGCGCGAGATTTCCACCACCATGGCCTTTGTGCGCATGCTGTCCACCCTGGTGAAAGACAAACAGATCGGCGAGCGCGTGGTGCCGATTGTGCCGGATGAGGCCCGCACCTTCGGAATGGAGGGCATGTTCCGGCAGCTCGGTATCTACTCCTCCATGGGGCAGCGCTACACGCCCCAGGACGCGGGGCAGATCATGTTCTACAAGGAAGACCAGAAGGGGCAGATCCTGGAGGAGGGCATCAACGAGGCGGGCGCCTTTTCGGCCTGGATCGCCGCGGCAACGTCCTACAGCACCAGCGGCTATTCCATGGTGCCGTTCTATATTTTCTATTCCATGTTCGGCTTCCAGCGCATTGGCGACCTGGCCTGGGCCGCCGGCGACAGCCAGGCCCGCGGCTTCCTGATCGGCGCCACCGCCGGTCGCACCACGCTGAACGGGGAGGGCCTGCAGCACCAGGATGGCCACAGCCACCTGCTCGCCAGCACCATCCCGAATTGCGTCAGCTATGATCCCGCCTACGCCTACGAGCTGGCGGTTATCATTCAGGACGGCCTGCGGCGCATGTACCGGGAAGGGGAGAACAAGTTCTACTACATCACCACCATGAACGAGAACTACCAACAGCCGGAAATGCCGCAGGGCGTTGAAGAGGGCATCGTCCGCGGCATGTACCAGCTCAAGCGCTCCAGTCGGAAGAAAGGGCCTCGGGTGCAGTTGATGGGCGCCGGCACGATCCTGCGGGAAGTGGAGGCCGCCGCAGCCCTGCTGGAGCAGGACTACGGCGTGGCCGCGGATATCTGGAGCCTGACCAGCATCAATGAGCTGCAGCGAGAGGGCAAGGCGGTTGTGCGCTGGAACCTGCTGCACCCGGGAGAGGAGCCACAGGTCCCGTGGCTGACGACACAGCTGGAGGGCCACGACGGTCCGGTGGTGGTGGCCACGGACTATATGAAGGCCCATGCCGAGCAGTTGCGCCAGTTCATTCCGCGTCCCTACATGGTGCTCGGCACCGATGGCTACGGCCGCAGCGATACCCGTGACCGCCTGCGTCGGTTCTTCGAGGTGAGTCGCGAATACGTGGTGCTGGCAGCCCTGCGGGCACTCGCCGACGAGGGCGCGGTGAAACCCGCTGTGGTGGTGGACGCGATGCAGGCACTCGGCATTTCCGCCGACAAGCTCGACCCGCTGACGGTATAACGGTACAGGATACGAAGCGCATGGCTAAGAAACAGGTAACGGTACCGGATATCGGCGGCGCGGAAGGCGCCGAAGTCATTGAACTGCTGGTCGCGGTGGGCGACGAAATTGAACTGGAGCAGAGCCTGCTGGTGCTGGAATCGGACAAGGCGTCCATGGAAATCCCCTCGGACGTGGCCGGCAAGGTGCTGCAGGTGCTGGTGAAGGTTGGCGATGAACTGGCCGAGGGCGCCCCCATCCTGGTGGTGGAGACAGCGGGGGAGGAGGCCGGGGATGCCGACGAGCCCGCGCCGCCCAGGGGGGGGCAGGCGGAGCCTGCCGCGGCAGCGGCCGCAGAGCCGGAGGAGCAGGCAGCAACTACCGCCGCTGCGGACAAGGATGGCGGTGCAGCCGCCGAGGACAGTACCGGCGCTGTCCGGGAAATCACCATCACGGTACCGGACATCGGCACCGAGGACGACGTGGATCTTATCGAGTTCAGCGTCCAGGTGGGCGACCAGGTCGAGGAGGGCGACTCGCTGGTGGTGCTGGAGTCGGACAAGGCATCCATGGAGGTGCCCTCGACCCATGCCGGCACCGTTGTGAAGTGGCTGGTGAAGGAAGGCACAGCGGTGCGCCAGGGCGATCCGCTGGTGGTGCTGGAACATGCGGGCGGTGGTTCCGACCGCAGCGAGCCGGCACCACAAACGGATTCTGCCGCGACTGCTTCCGGCCAGGCCGAGGTCGCGGTGGAGCAACCAGCCAGGCGTTCGGCCACAGAGCGGGTAACCGCTGCGGAAGCGACGCCGCCGCGGGTACCCACGGATGAGCAGATCGTCTATGCGGGGCCCGCTGTGCGCAAGCTGGCACGGGAACTGGGTGTGGATCTCACCAAGGTGTCCGGCAGTGGCCCCCGTGATCGGGTGTTGAAAGAGGATGTACAGGGCTTCGTGCAGCGGGCATTGAGCGGCAAGGCTGCGGCAGTCACCTCGGGCTCCGGGATTCCCGCTGTGCCGGAAGTCGATTTCAGCGCTTTTGGAGAGACCGAGGCCGTGGCCCGGACCAAGCTGGACAAGCTGACCGCCGCCAACATGCAGCGCAGCTGGCTCAATGTGCCCCATGTCACCCAGTTCGACGATGCGGATATCACCGAACTGGAAGCGTTCCGCAAAGCGCTCAAGGCCGAGGCGGAGCAGCGCGGCACCAAACTGACCCCGATGCCCTTCCTGCTCAAGGCCTGTGCCATCGCCCTGCGGGACAACCCGAAGTTCAACGCCTCCCTGTCAGCGGATGGCGAAAACCTGGTCTACAAGCGCTACACCCACATTGGCATGGCCGTGGATACGCCAGCGGGCCTGATGGTGCCGGTGATCCGCGACGTCGACCAGAAATCCCTCTGGCAACTCGCCGAGGAAGTACTGGAGATGGCCGAAAAGGCTCGCGAACGCAAGCTCAAGCCGGCGGAGATGCAGGGCGGCTGCTTTACCATTTCCAGCCTTGGCGGTATTGGCGGCAACGGCTTCTCGCCCATCGTCAATACGCCGGAAGTGGGGATCCTCGGCGTGTCCCGGGCCAGCGTCAAGCCGGTCTGGGACGGGCAGGCCTTCCAGCCCCGCACCATGCTGCCCCTGTCCCTGTCCTACGACCACCGGGTCATCAATGGTGGCGACGCCGGCCGTTTCTGTACCCAACTGGTGGCATTGCTCGGGGATATACGCCGCCTGCTGTTGTAGACGGCGCTTGGCGATCCGCAGCCCTCGCGCCAGACCATTGACCGGAACGGAGTGAGGGCTGGCACGCGACCTGCTAGTACATTGGGAACAAGCAGGTGGGGAGAAGAGCGAGGTGATGGGGAAAAGCGACTCACCGACAGACTGGCGCGAACAGTTTCTCCAGCAGCAGCTGTTGCCGGCTGGCTATCTCGAGCAGGCCGCGCGCTGGTTCGATCCGGTCGTCGCCAGGCTGGCGGCGCACCGTTCTGGTGCGAATTGCCCGCTGGTGGTGGGCATTAATGGTGCGCAGGGCTCGGGCAAGACCACGCTCAGCGACTACTTCTGCCAGTGGTTGGTGCAGGAAGCGGGCTTGCGCGCCCTGTCCCTGTCCATCGACGATGTCTATCTGACGCGGCTCCAGCGCCAACGGCTGGCGGCGCAGGTACATCCCCTGTTCAGTACCCGCGGCGTCCCCGGCACCCACGATATTACCCTGCTGTTGCAGATCCTCGAGGCCCTCGGTTCGGCGCCGGAAACCCAGCCGGTGGCGGTGCCGAGATTCGACAAGGCGCGGGACGACCGCGCGCCGGCGGAACAGTGGCCGCGGGTGCAGCCGCCGCTGGATGTTATCCTGCTGGAAGGCTGGTGCCTCGGCGCTGCGCCCCAAACTGAAGCGGACCTCACCCAGCCCTGTAATGCCCTGGAGCGGACTGAAGACAGCGAGGGCCGCTGGCGCCGCCATGCCAACGATTGCCTGGCCGGTGACTACGCCCGGCTGCACCAGCGGGTCGATGTCTGGCTGATGCTGCGGGCGCCGTCCTTCGACGAGGTATTGCGCTGGCGCACCGAGCAGGAACGCAAGCTGGCCGCGGCCCAGAGCCCTGTGGCCGGTTCCCGGGTCATGGATGAAGCGGCTCTCGCCCGCTTCGTCCAGCACTACGAACGCCTGACGCGGCATTGCCTGGCCACCCTGGCGCCGCGCATGGAGGTGGTCTGGGAGCTGGACCGCGAGCGGGTGATCAGTGCCTGGCATGGCCCCGGGGTGCCCGAATGAGCCCCCTGCTGTTGGTGTTCAGCGACCTGGACGGCTCACTGCTGGACCACCACAGTTACAGCTTTCAGGCGGCCCTGCCCGCTGTTGAGGCCCTGCGCGAGTGCGGGATACCGCTGATCCTCTGCAGCAGCAAGACCCGGGCCGAGATTGAGCCGCTGCGCAGAGAGCTGGGCAATAGCGATCCATTCATCGTGGAAAATGGTGCGGCGGTGTTTGTTCCCGCTGCAAGTCTGGACCGGACGCCGCCCGACTGCAGGCCCGACGGGGACGGCTGGGTACGCGAGTTCGCACCGCCCCGGCAGCGCTGGTTGCTGGAGCTGGCGCGACTCAAGCCTGAGTTTGGTGCGCAGTTCACGCATTTCGAGGCCATGGGCCTGGACGGCGTGATGGCGGCCACCGGTTTGCAGCCGGAGGCTGCCACGCGCGCGCTGCAGCGCGACTACAGTGAACCGGTGCTCTGGCGGGGCGACGCTGCGGGCCGCGAGGCCTTCGCTGCGGCCCTGTCCGCGTCCGGGGCCACGGTGCTGCAGGGCGGGCGTTTCCTCAGTGTGGCGGGCGATTGTGACAAAGGCGCGGCGTTGCGCTGGTTGCGCAATTGCTACCAGCGAGTGGATCCGGCACGGGATGTGCATGATCTGGCCATAGGTGACAGCGCCAATGACAGCGCTATGCTCGAAAGTGCGCGCCATGCGCTCGTGATCCGCTCCCCGGTGCACGGCTTCCCGCCGTTACAGCGGCAGGAGAATACCCGCTACAGCGAGGAATTCGGGCCCGCAGGTTGGGCGCGGGGAGTGCTGGAGTGGCTGCAACACCTGGACCCGTATTCACAGGAGTGACCGCCATGGGCGATTTTTATCAGAACGGTATTATCACTACCCTGCACAAGTTGTCCCACCGCTCCATCGACGACATGGAGCAGGAGTTGCTGCGCTTCTCCCGCTCCCGCCCGCTGGGCCTGATACTGCCCTCCCTGTTTTCCGAGCTGGAGGGTGAGGCCCTGCCGCACATCGTCGAGGAGTTGCAGGCGGTGCCTTACCTGGCGGAGATCGTGATTGGGCTGGACCGTGCCGACGAGGCCCAGTACCGGCACGCGCTGGGGTTCTTCGGCAAGCTGCCCCAGCGCCATCGGGTACTGTGGAATGACGGGCCGCGGCTCAAGGCCCTGGACGCCGAGCTGCAAGCCCGCGACCTGGCGCCCAAGGAACTCGGCAAGGGCCGCAACGTCTGGTATTGCATGGGCTACACCCTGGCCTCGGGGCGCGCCGAGTCCGTGGCCCTGCACGACTGCGATATCCTCACCTATGACCGCAGCCTGCTGGCGCGGTTGATCTACCCTGTGGCCAATCCGCAATTCAACTACGAGTTCTGCAAGGGCTATTACGCCCGGGTGGCGGACGGCAAGATCAACGGCCGGGTCAGCCGCCTGCTGGTAACGCCCCTGCTGCGGGCCTTGATGAAGACCCTGGGAGACATGGAGTACCTGGACTACATGGACAGCTTCCGCTATCCGCTGGCGGGGGAGTTCTCCTTCCGTCGCGATGTGCTGACGGACATCCGCATTCCCAGTGACTGGGGCCTGGAGATTGGCGTGCTGTCGGAAGTCTACCGCAACTACGCCAACAACCGCCTGTGCCAGGTCGACATCGCCGATGTCTACGATCACAAGCACCAGGAAATGTCCCGTGAGGACTCCACCCGGGGTCTGTCCAAGATGTCCATCGACATCGCCAAGGCCCTGTTTCGCAAGCTGGCTACCCGCGGCGTGACCTTCAACAGCGAGACCTTCCGTTCCCTCAAGGCCACCTATTACCGCATCGCCCTGGACTTCGTCGAGACCTACCACAACGATGCGGTGATGAACGGTCTCACCCTGGACATCCACAATGAGGAAGTGGCGGTGGAGATGTTTGCGGAAAACATCATGAAGGCGGGGGAAGCGTTTCTTGAGTACCCGATGGAGCGGCCCTTCATACCCAGCTGGAACCGCGTGATCAGCGCCGTTCCCGATGTTCTGGAGCGGCTGTGGGATGCCGTTGAGCAGGACCAGGTGGAGTTCGGGGGTAGCGGTGGATAGCAGCGTCGACAGTCCCCTGCAGCGCCTGCGGGAGCGGTTGCTGCAGCACCTGCTGATGATCTACGACGGGGTGCCGGCGGTGCACCCGGACGCGGCCATGGTGGAGCAGCTGCTGGCGGCGATGGGGCTGGGCCGGGAAGTCGAGGCGCCCCAGCCTCACTGCAATCACTGGAGCGAGCGCGATGCGCTGCTGATCACCTACGGTGACAGTGTGGTGGCACCGGGGGAGAAGCCGCTGCATACCCTGAAACGGTTCCTCGACCTGCACGTGGCGGGGGTCCTCAGCGGTGTGCACATCCTGCCGTTCTACCCCTGGACGTCGGATGACGGCTTCGCCGTGCTGGATTACTCCAGCGTCAATGAGGCCCTGGGGAGCTGGGAGGACGTCAGCGCCATTGCCGACGATTTCGACCTGATGGCCGACCTGGTCATCAACCACTGCTCCAGTCGCAGCCCCTGGTTCGAGAATTTTCTCCGCGACGAAGCGCCCGGGCGCGGTTACTTTTTTACCGTGCCACCCGACACCGACCTCGCCGCGGTGGTCCGGCCCCGTACCTCGCCTCTGCTGCGGGAGGTGGAAACCGTACGGGGTACGCAGCACGTCTGGTGCACCTTCAGCCACGACCAGGTTGACCTGGACTTCCGCAATCCGGAGGTGCTGCTGCAGTTCGTCTCCATCCTGCGCCTGTACCTGGATCGCGGGGTGCGCATTCTCCGTCTCGATGCCATCGCCTTCCTGTGGAAGATCACCGGCACCAGTTGCCTGAACCTGGAACAGACTCACGAGGTGGTGCGCCTGCTGCGGACCCTGCTCGAGCACGCCCGCCCGGACGCGATGTTGATCACCGAGACCAACATCCCCAATCGCGAAAACCTGTCCTATTTTGGCAATGCCAACGAGGCCCATTGCGTCTACAACTTCTCGCTGCCGCCGCTGCTGATCAACACTCTGCTCAGCGGCGACTGCACCTATCTGCGGCACTGGTTGATGAGCATGCCGCCGGCGCAGAATGGCACCACCTACTTCAACTTCATCGCCTCCCATGACGGCATCGGCCTGCGGCCGGCGGAGGGCTTGCTCAGCGAGGAGGAGCTGTCGACACTGATCACTGCCCTGGAGGGATTTGGCGGGCGGGTGTCCTGGCGCGCGCTGGAGGGCGACGAACGGCGCCCCTATGAGGTCAATATTGCCCTGTACGATGCCCTCCGGGGCACGGTGCGCGGTGCGGATACCTGGGGCCTGGAACGCTTTGTCTGTGCCCACGCCATCATGTTCGCCCTGGAGGGCATTCCCGGCCTCTATATCCACAGCCTGCTGGGCACGCGCAATGACTACCAGCGTCTGGAGCACAGCGGCCAAAGTCGTGCCATCAACCGCCACCAGTGGTCGCTGGCGGCGCTGGAGAAGGAACTGGCCGACCCGTACAGTGATCACTCCCTGGTGTTGAACCGGCTCATTGCCCTGCTGCGTCTGCGCGGAGCGCAGCCGGCCTTTCACCCCAATGCCACCCAGTTCACCCTGCAGCTGGGCTCGGCGCTGTTTGGTTTCTGGCGCCAGAGTCTCAACCGTCGACAGAGCATCTTCTGCATCAGCAATATCACCGATCAGCCGCAACCACTGAACCTGCTGGACATCAATCTGATCGACGATCACGGCTGGGGTGACCTGATCAGTGGCGAGCGCTATTCCAGCAGGGACCTGCAGTTGCTGCTGCAGCCCTACCAGACTCTGTGGATCACCAATCTTCCCAATCAGGGCTGAGGCGCTCCGGCGGGTGATTGCCAACCGGGGTCGAACCGCGATGTTGCTGTGCTACAATCAGGCCCTCCAGAACGGCGCTCCGGGGGGTGCGCCGTTGTCACCATGCATCGGGAACAATACCAACCATGATCATCAAGCCCCGCGTACGCGGCTTTCTCTGTACCACCACCCATCCTGTTGGCTGTGCCGCCAACGTTCGCCACCAGATCGACTACGTAAAGTCGCACGGCCCCCTTGAGAATGGCCCGAAAAGGGTGCTGGTGATTGGCGCCTCCACCGGCTATGGCCTGGCCTCGCGGATCACCGCCGCCTTCGGTGCCGGCGCCGCGACCCTGGGCATATTCTTCGAAAAGGAAGGTACAGAGACCAAGCCCGGTACCGCCGGCTGGTACAACAGCGCGGCTTTCCACGCTGTCGCCGAGGCCGAGGGGCTGTATGCGAAAAGCATCAATGGCGATGCCTTCAGCGACGAGATCAAGCAGAAAACCATTGCCACTATTCGCGAAGACCTGGGCCAGGTCGATCTGGTGGTCTACAGCCTGGCTGCGCCGCGGCGCCAGCACCCGGTGACCGGCGTGATCCACAATTCCACGCTCAAGCCCATTGGCAAGCCGGCGGTGCAAAAGGGTGTCAATACGGACAAGCAGGAAGTGCAGGACTTTCACCTGGAGCCCGCCACCCAGGAGGAGATCGACAACACGGTTGCCGTCATGGGCGGAGAAGACTGGCAGATGTGGATCGAGGCGCTGGATGAGGCCGGTGTACTGGCGGAAGGGGCGAAAACCACCGCCTACACCTATATTGGCGAGAAAATGACCTGGGACATCTACTGGCACGGGACCATCGGCGCCGCCAAGCAGGATCTGGACCGGCGCGTGGTGGGACTCCGCGAGCAGCTGGCGGGGAAAGGCGGCGATGCCCGGGTATCGGTGCTGAAGGCTGTGGTCACCCAGGCCAGCGCGGCCATTCCCGCGATGCCGATCTATTTGGCTATCCTGTTCAAGGTGATGAAGGCACAGGGTAGCCACGAAGGCTGTATCGAGCAGATCGACAGCCTGTTCCGTGATGCCCTCTACAGTCCCGCCCCGCAACTGGACGCCGAGGGCCGTTTGCGGGCGGACGGCAAGGAGCTGGACCCGGCGGTGCAGGCGGAAGTGGCGCAGTTGTGGGGACAGATCGATACTGACAACCTGCACCAGCTGTCGGATTTCGACGGCTATCGCCGCGAGTTCCTGCAGCTGTTCGGTTTCGAGGTCGACGGGGTCGACTACGAAGCGGACGTCAATCCTCTGGTGCCCATCCGCAACATGGTCTGAAAAAATGTTCGAGCACGGTATACCCTTCACTCTCAACAGCCGCGTTCGGCGCCTGGTGGCGCCGAATCCGGGCATGATGACCGGGCCGGGTACCAACACCTATCTACTCGGCACCGAGCAGGTCGCGGTCCTCGACCCGGGCCCGGCCATTCCCGCCCATGTCGACGCCATCCTGGCGGCGGCGGGGGACAGGATTCGCTGGATAGTCTGCACCCACACCCACCCGGACCATTCCCCCGCCTGGCAGGCGGTGGCGGCGGCCACCGGTGCCGAGGTGATCGGCGCGCTGCCGGCAGACGATCGTTTTCAGGACGACACCTTCAAGCCGACCCTGGAGCTCTCCCACGACTGGGTGTTGCAGGCGCCGGAGTTCACCCTGCGCGCGCTGCATACTCCCGGCCACGTCAACAATCACTACTGCTTCCTGCTGGAGGAAGACGGCATGCTGTTTGCCGGCGACCACATCATGAACGGTTCCACTGTCGTGATCGTGCCGCCGGGGGGTGATATGAAGGCCTACATCGAGTCCCTGCGCCTGTTGCTCGACTACCCGCTGCAGAGTATTGCCCCCGGGCACGGCGACCTCATTCACACGCCCCGTGAGGAAGTCGCCGGTCTGGTGGAACACCGACTGGCTCGTGAGCGCAAGGTGGTCGCGGGCCTGTCCGCGCTGGGGCAGGCGGAAATGGACGCGCTGGTGAAAGTCGTCTATGACGATGTCGATCCGGCGCGCCACGAATGGGCCAAGCTGTCGCTGGCGGCGCACCTGATCAAACTGGCTGCGGAGGGTCGCGCCAGGCAAGTGAATGCAGGTGACCGCTGGGAATGGCTGGCTTAGGCCGCCGGTAGCGAGGGCCGTTGTCGCCACGGCTGGGCGCCTGCCGGTTGCACCGCGGCGATCTGTCAGTATCATCGGGGCTCCAGTTCCCCAATAGCGGTCTCATAACATGTCAAATTTTCCTGTTCATCCAGTTCCCGAGAGCTTCCGCGACGCCCACATCACAGCTGAGCGGTATCGTGACATGTACCAGCGCTCGGTGGAGGATCCCGCCGGCTTCTGGGGCGAAAAGGCGCAGGAGTTCCTCAGCTGGGACCAGCCCTGGCATACCGTGGTCGACTACGATTTCCGCGACGGTCGAGCCAGCTGGTTTGCCGGCGGCAAGCTCAATGTCAGCGTCAACTGCATCGACCGTCACCTGGCCGCCCGCGGCGACCAAACAGCGCTGATCTGGGAGGGTGATGACCCTGCCGCCAGCCAGCACATCAGCTACCGGGAGCTGCACGAGCAGGTCTGCCGCCTGGCCAATGTGCTGCGGGCGCGTGGCGTACACAAGGGCGACAGGGTCTGCATCTATATGCCCATGGTGCCCGAGGCCGCCTATGCCATGCTCGCCTGCAGCCGCATCGGCGCCATTCACTCGGTCGTGTTCGGCGGCTTTTCTCCCACTGCGATTGTGGACCGGATCCAGGACGCGGATTGCCGGGTGGTCATTACCGCGGACGAAGGCCGCCGCGGCGGCAAGACCATCGCCCTGAAAGCCAATGTCGACAAGGCACTGGAATCCTGCCCCGACGTGCACAGCTGCATCGTGGCGCGGGTGACGGGGGCGGAGGTGAGCTGGCAGGACGGTCGTGATGTCTGTTACCGGGAGGCGACTGCCGCAGCGGAAACGGCCTGCGAGCCCGAAAGCATGGACGCGGAAGATCCTCTGTTCATCCTCTACACCTCCGGCTCCACCGGCAAGCCCAAGGGCGTGCTGCACACCACTGGCGGCTACCTGCTGCAGTCCGCCATGACCTTCAAGTACACCTTTGATTACCGGGAAGGGGAGGTGTTCTGGTGTACGGCGGATGTCGGCTGGGTGACCGGTCACACCTACATCCTCTACGGTCCCCTGGCCAACGGCGCCACTACCCTCATGTTCGAAGGGGTGCCCACCTGGCCCGACTCGGGCCGCTGCTGGGAGGTGGTGGACAAGCACCAGGTCAATATTTTCTACACCGCACCGACCGCGATCCGCTCTCTCCACGCCCACGGTGACGAGCCGGTAAAGCGCAGCTCCCGGGCCAGCCTGCGGCTGCTGGGTTCAGTGGGTGAACCGATCAACCCCGAGGCCTGGGAGTGGTACTACCGCACGGTAGGCGACTCCCGTTGCCCGATTGTCGATACCTGGTGGCAGACCGAAACCGGGGCGCAGATGATTACCCCCTTGCCCGGGGCCACGGATCTCAAGCCCGGCGCCGCCAGCATGCCCTTCTTCGGCGTGCAGCTGGCCCTGCTGAATGAGGATGGCAGCGAGATCGAAGGAGCCGGTGCCGGCTACCTGGTCATCAAGGCCTCCTGGCCCAGCCAGATCCGCACCATCTACGGTGATCATCAGCGGATGGTCGACACCTACTTCAGTCATTACCCCGGCTACTACTTTACCGGTGACGGCGCCAGTCGCGACGAGGACGGCTACTACTGGATTACCGGCCGCGTGGACGATGTGCTCAACGTCTCCGGCCACCGCATGGGCACTGCGGAAGTGGAAAGCGCCCTCGTGTTGCACGAGGATATCGCCGAGGCGGCGGTGGTGGGGTATCCCCATGACATCAAGGGCCAGGGTATCTACTGCTTTGTCACGCCCATGGATGGGGTCGAGCCCAGCGAGCAGTTGCGCCAGGAGCTGGTGGCCCTGTGTGCGGAGGAAATAGGCCCCATCGCCAAGCCGGATGTCATCCAGTGGGCGCCGGGGCTGCCGAAGACTCGCTCGGGCAAGATCATGCGCCGTATCCTGCGCAAGATCGCGGAAAACGAGGTCGGCAACCTGGGGGATACCAGTACCCTGGCGGATCCATCGGTGGTGGACCACCTGGTGGAGAACCGGGCGCACCCGGTTAGCTGATTGCACTGCCGGGCGGAGCCTGCCCCGGGTCGATCGGTCAGCGGCTCAGGAGTTACAGGTCGTAGCCCCGCTCATCGTGCAGGATAAGATCCAGGCCCTGGGTTTCCTCGTCTTCGTCCACCCGCAGGCCGACCAGTTTGTCGACCAGCTTGAGGATGACATAGCTCGCGATCCCGGTGTAAATCAGGGTCGCAAACACGCCCGTGGCCTGCACGGTCAGCTGCCCGACTATGCTGTCGATGCCATCCGAGAAACCGTTGCCGCTGAAAATGCCCAGCTGGGTGGAACAGAAAATCCCGGCCAGCAGGGTTCCCAGTATCCCGCCGACGCCGTGCACCGGGAAAACATCCAGGCTGTCGTCAATGCGCAATTTCTGCTTGAGGTAGTTGGTGGCGAAGTAGCAGACTACGCCGGCACTGAAGCCAATGACCACTGCCGCGGCAGGCCCCACTGACCCGGACGCCGGTGTAATGGTGCCCAGGCCGGCGACCATGCCGGTTACGATGCCCAGCACCGACGGCTTGCCGTGACGCACCCATTCCATGGTCATCCACGCCAGGGCGCCGCAGGCCGCGGACAGGTGAGTGACCAGCATGGCCATCGCCGCGCTGCCATCGGCGGCGACCGCAGAACCCGCGTTGAAGCCAAACCAGCCGACCCACAGCATGCCTGCCCCGGCAACCGTCAGGGTCAGGTTGTGCGGCGGCATGGCGACCGTGCCAAAGCCGCGCCGCGGCCCCATCACCAGCGCGGCTACCAGGGCCGCAATCGCGGCGGTGATATGCACCACGGTGCCGCCGGCGAAATCCTGCAGGCCCATGGCGCCCAGCCAGCCACCACCCCAGACCCAGTGGCAGACCGGCGCGTAGACGACCAGGAGCCATACGGTGCTGAACAGCAGCATGGCGGAAAAGCGCATACGTTCGGCAAAGCCACCGACGATAAGCGCCGGCGTGATGATCGCGAAGGTCATCTGGAAAATGGCGAACAGGCTGGCGGGTATGGTGCCATTCACCGAGTCCATACTGATGGCGGCAAAGAGGATATTGCCAAAATCGCCGATCCATGGCCCCTGCTCGACCCCGTCACTGCCAAAGGCGATGGTATAGCCGAGGACGAACCAGACCAGGGACATGAGGCAGGTCAGGGCGAAACACTGCATCAGGACGGACAGCACATTCTTCACCCGCACCAGCCCCGCATAGAACAGGGACAGGCCGGGTATGGTCATGAACAGCACCAGGGCGGTTGAGGTAAGGATCCAGGCGGTGTCCGCTGGATTGACTTCATCGGCCAACGCGGTGGTCGGCAATGCCAGGGCCAGGGCGAGAAGGGCAAGGTGTATTAGGCTGTTCATGGGGTTCTTCCTATTATTGGATAATTTTTATACAGTCTTTGACTTCACACCTGCCCTGTCGATAGCCGGTAGCGAGCTTCAAGTACTGGCATCCCCCGGGATGACCGTTCGGCATCGTGCCACACAAATGCCAAACGGTTAAGAACATCTGTACCGTAGGTACCAAGTGGGGGCCTAATGGGTAACCTTCGTTTAGGCAGCAAACGACGCCGCTAGCACAGGTCAAACCGGATGCCCGACTATGTTCTCGTATCAGTTCCGCTGCTGGGTGCCGCAGTATGGGGATTGCTCATCTATAACCGGTTGGTCGGGTTGCGAAACCAGCTGGAGGCTGCCTGGTCGGATATCGACGTTCAACTCAAGCGGAGGCACGACCTGGTGCCTATACTGGTTACCACAGTCAAGGCCTATGCGCGGCACGAACAGGAGACCTTGGCCCGGGTTATGGAGCAGCGGGCAAATGCGCTGGCCGCGACCGGTCCACGGTCGCAGTTTCAAGCCGAGGCGGGCGTGCTGGAGGGGGTGGCTTCGGTCATGGTGGTAGCGGAAGCCTACCCGGAGCTGAAGGCGGGGGAGAACTTCCTCAGGCTGCAGCGTGATTTTGTTGCCATCGAAGATCACATCCAGTACGCCCGCCGCTTCTACAACGGCGCCGTGAAGCTAAACAACATACTGGTGGAACAGTTTCCCGCGCTGCTGGTGGCCAGAATGTTTGGATTTAGACAGGCAGAGTTCTTTGATGCTGATTGTTCCTGAATTTCCCCAGCCAGGCCGTGAGCGATCGGTAATCGCCCTGCCGTTGCGACTGGCAGGGGCGCTGTTCCTCGCGCTGTTGTCCTTGCTGCCACTGCCCGCCGCGTGTGCAGAAGAGATCAGCCGCTACGATGTGGAGGTGGAGATCCTTGAGTCTGGTGACCTGTTGCTTACGGAACACATCACAGTCATTGCGGAGCGGGCAAAAATCCGCAAAGGGATCTACAGAGACTTCCCGACGCGCTACAAAGACCGCTGGGGTAATAACGTTGTAGTGGGTTTTGAGGTGGTTGAAGTTCTCCGGGACGGCCAGCCGGAGCCCTGGTTTACGGAAAATCTATCCAATGGCGTCAGAGTGAACACCGGGGACGATCGGTTCCTGCCGGTGTTTCCCCGCGCCTACCGCTTCACCTTGCGCTACCGAACCGATAACCAGATCGGCTTCTTTGCCGACCACGATGAACTGTACTGGAATGCGATTGGCACGGGGTGGGCGTTCGCTATCGCTGACGCCAAGGTAGCGGTCAGCTTGCCTGCTCCTGTGCCGCGAGACCAGCTGTCTGCGGAGGGCTACACCGGCGTGCAGGGCAGCAAAGCTCAGAATTATGAAGCGGTCGTGGTCGCGCCTGGCCAGGGCCAATGGCGGATTACCCGGCCTCTGTCTCCCGGAGAGGGGCTGACAATAGTGTTGAGCTTCCCCAAGGGGGTGCTGGTTGAGCCGTCGCCAGCGACGAAGCTGTTGCGCTGGTTTCGCGATAACCTGGGCAAGCTCATGCTCCTGGCCCTCCTCGTCCCCTGGCTGGCGTACCTGGTGTCTTCCTGGTGGCGTGTTGGTCGCGATCCACGGCGCGGTGTGATCTTTCCCCGCTATGAAATTCCCAGGGGAATGCCGCCCGGGGCTCTGCGCATGATGCGACGCGGTTTACGCTTCGATCCGCTGTGTCTCACCGCAGATATTCTGTACTGCGCCGTGGCAGGCTACTTCCGGATTGCTGTTGAGGATCGCCGCTGGCGGAAGGACCGCTGGTCGCTTATCCGTGACGCGGGAATGCCTGTGCCAGCCGCAGAGGCTCTCTCTGGACGCCTGGTCAAGGAAGTTTTCCCGACCGGTGCGGGAACACTCGCTGTCGACACCGAACCCGAAAGCCAGAAGCGGCTGCGGCTCGCCAGAACCGCGGACGCAGCCAGCAACAAGGCGCTTCTTGAGGGCACCTTCTACTCATCGAATGGCGGCCATATTGTAAAGGCTGTGTTGGGCTACATCGCCATTTTTGTTGTCGGCATGGTAACCACAACGGCTGATTCGGGGCAGCCTTTCGCTGTCGCAATCCTGGGTTTCGGCATTCTGCCGCTCGTGGGCTATATCTTTTTGATCGGCGCTCCCACCGCGGCTGGAAGACAGCTGCTGGATGAGATCGATGGCTTTGTGTTGTATTTGTCTGTTGCCGAGGCTGATGACCTGGAGCGGCTTGTCGGGCCGAATAAACAACCGGTACTGGATGGAGAGAGATTCGAGCAGCTTCTGCCCTACGCGGTAGCCCTGGAGGTGGCAGACGCCTGGACGGCCAGGTTTGCGCAGGCGGTGGGTCAGGACGCGGCGGAGCAATTCCTCAGCCGTAGGGCCTGGTACGCAGGTGCACACAGCCACGGCCTGAATCAGCTCACGGAATCACTCAGTTCGAGTTTCAGCAGCAGCATTGCATCCTCTTCCGCCCCTCCCGGCAGCAGCAGTGGATCCGGGGGAGGGGGTTCCTCCGGCGGAGGCGGCGGTGGTGGCGGAGGCGGCGGGCGGTGACACGCCTGTCTGGCGCGACCCGGTGCCTGCCGCGTCAGGTCCGGCTCTGGCGGTTGTTGCGATGGGCAATCTGCGCCAGTAGCAGTTCCGCAGTCGCCAGCGCGTCCAGCAGCGCATTGTGGGCCCCGTGGGCCGGCAGCCCATAGCGGGCGCGGCAGGCCTGCAGGGTCAGCGCGCCGGCCGGTAGTGGGTGTCCCCGGCGCTGCTGGCGTGTTCCTTCAAGTTCCAGTGTGTCCACCACCGGCAGCAGCAAAGGAGCCCCGTAGAGCCGCTGGCTGAGCCGGTTCAGGTAGGCGAGGTCAAGGCGGGCGTGATGGAAAACCAGCACCTTGCCTGCTGCGGCCTGCAGCAGGGCGGCCATGGCTGTTGCAGCTGCTGGAGCCCCGGCGAGATCGCGATCGGTGAGCTGGTGGATGGTGGCACTGTGGCCGACGCCGCGCTCGCTGGCCAGCAACTGGTGGCGGGCGCTGGCCAGCTCTATCGCGCCGTCGGCAATGGTGACCCAGCCAAGGCTCAGCAGCTCCCCCCTGGCAGGATCCAGCGACGACATTTCCCCATCACAGACGAGGAAGGACCGGGCGCGCCAGTCGCTGTGGCGGCCCGGGAGCGGTTGTTCCCAGCAGTTCTGCAGTGGCGTCGCCGCTACCCGTCGCGCCCAGCGCAGCCGCCGCAGCGCCAGCCACATCAGTCCAGTCCCGCCCTGTAGGTCAGCCGCAGTGCAGCCTGGGCCTGGTCGATGATAGTGAAAGCGTCGCGCAGCTGTTCCCTGGCCATGGTCGGGAGCTCGCGCGGGTTGAGGAAATTGTCCGGTTTGTCACCGCGAAGCAGCTGCCGGCACTGCTGCTGCAGGCGCTGCTGCTGGATGCAGTGCAGGGCGTCGGCCAGGTTGCGGCTGTCGCCCATGGCCAGGTGTCGCTGCCGGGCCAGTGCCTGCAGGCGCTCTTCAGTGTTCACGGCCTCAATGCGGTGAGCCAGGGAATGCAGGCGCGCGATGTCGGTCAGGGGCAGAACACCGCGTTTCTTCAGGTCCACGGCGTCGCGGTGCTCGCCGTCGCGCTCCACCACAAAGCGGCGGAAGATTCCCAGTGGCGCCCTGCTGTCCAGCACATTGGCCGCCAGCGCGGCGAGGAAGATGGTGTTGTTCGAGGCCTGCTGCAGCATTGTCGCCTGCAGCGATGTGCAGAGGCTGGCGTCGCCGTAGATCGCGCGCAGGTCGAAGAAGATGCTCACGCGCATGACCGCAGCAGGGGTCGGGGTGGCGGTCCAGCGCCGCACCGTGTCCTGCCACTGGGCCAGCGGCTGGCGCCAGCTGTCGGTGGTCGCCATCACTTCACCGTTGCAGTAGGGATAGCCGCACAGGTTCAAACCGGCGCAGACCTCGTGGGCGAGCGCGGCAAACCAGGGCGCGTGTTCAGGCGCAGTGTCGTCGGCCAGGATCATGCCGTTGTCCTGGTCCGCGCCCAGCAGCTGCTCGGCCCTGGCCTGGGAGCCGAATGCGGTCCAGCACCAGGCCGCGGGCGCGGGTCCCAGCTTTGCCTCCGCCAGCTGGATCAGGCGTACCGTGACCGCGTCGGTGATGGCGGTGAGGGTCCGGCCGATCTGCTGCGCGCGCATGCCGGCCTGTTGCCACTGCAGCACCAGCTGCGGAAGGTCCGTGAGCAGGTCCCGGATGCCTTCGGCGCAGTCCTGGCGCGAGATATGCTGGACCAGGTAGACCGGGTCGTCCTGGCGCGCGAGGATCAGGTCGGAGGTGGTGATCATGCCCGCGAGCCTGCCGTCCTCGGTGACCGGCAGGTGGTGGTAGCCGCGGCGGGTCATCAGCAGCATGGTGTCAAACAGGCTGCTGCCGGCGTCGATGGTCTCCGGGTTCGGGGTCATGATTGCCGCCACTGGCGTGCTGGTGGGCAGCGCCTCGGCGACACAGCGCACGCGCAGGTCGCGATCGGTGACAATGCCCGCGAGCCTGTCATCCACCAGCACCAGGGCCGAGGATACCCGGCGCTTTGCCATCGCCCTGGCCACGTCCTGCAGGCTGTCACTGCCGGCAACGGTCAACAGCGCGCTGCTCATGCTGTCGCGCAGTGTCTGTTGCAGGGCGCCGGTCGGGGGCTGATGCCGCGCTGCCCGCCGCAGGCGTCGGCTGCGCTGGCTGCTGAAGTAGCGATCGAAGGCGCGGTTCTGCTGCCGCAGTCGGTGGTAGGTGGTATCCGGCAGCAGGTAGAGCAGGGCGTCTTCAATGACGATGGCGTGAACCTGGTCGAGGCCGGTGTTCCCGCTCCCGATATGGAAACTCTCGCCTTCACCCAGGCGATCCAGCAGGAGCTTGTCGCGGTCCCGCAGGTCAACGGCGCCGCTGCGGACGATGCGCAGGCCCGGGTTCGGCGAAGCTGCTTCAAGGATGCTGCCCTGGACATGGTAGCTGATGCGCAGCGCCGACAGGGTCTCCTCCAGCGCGGCCGCGGGCAGCTCCCGAAACGGCAGGGCCTGACGAAGGAAATCCGCCACCGGCGCCAGCTCCAGTAGCGGCTGCGGCGTACCCGGCGGGGTGGTGTCCGGGGAGCGCGAGGCAGACACTGGACGCTGTCCTCAGTGGTCCCGGGCGGCGCTGGCCCCGGCGGGAACCCGGATATGCTCGACCAGCTCCCGCACCGAGGCCGGTGGTGCTGCAGTGAAACGGCTGACCGCCAGGGCGACGGCGAAGTTCACCAGGGCGCCGACGGCGCCGAAGGCGTTGGGTTCTATGCCGAAAAACCAGTTTGGCGGCATACTGCCGAGGAACGCGGTGGAGGGTATGAACATGACGCCCATGTGCTGGAAGACATAGAACAGGGTAACCCCGATGCCCGCGACCATGCCGGCGACCGCGCCTTCCTTGCTCACCCGGCTGGAGAAGATACCCATCATCAGGGCCGGGAAAATGGACGAGGCTGCGAGGCCAAAGGCCAGCGCCACCGTGCCGGCGGCGAATCCCGGCGGATTGAAGCCCAGGTAGCCCGCACCGATGATCGCCGCGGCCATTGCCAGTCGGCTGGCACGCAACTCGGCGCGCTCGGAAATGCCCGGTGCGATCATGCCCTTCAGCAAGTCGTGAGAAATCGCGGAGGCGATCGCCAGCAGCAGGCCGGCCGCGGTGGAGAGCGCCGCGGCCAGGCCGCCCGCGGCCACCAGGGCAATCACCCAGTTGGGCAGCTGGGCGATTTCCGGGTTGGCCAGCACGATGATGTCGTTGTCGACCGTGACCATTTCATTGACGGCCGGGTCGGCACTGTACTGCACCCGGCCGTCGCCATTCTTGTCGGCAAATGCCAGCAGGCCGGTCTTCTCCCAGTTGCGGAACCACTGTGGCCGCTCCTCGTAGACCAGATACTCGCCCGGACTGGGCTCTATGGTCTGCATCAGGTTCAGGCGCGCCATGCCGGCGACCGCCGGGGCCGTGGTGTAGAGAATGGCGATGAACAGCAGTGCCCATCCAGCCGAGCTGCGTGCATCGCGCACCCTGGGTACGGTAAAGAAGCGGATGATAACGTGCGGCAGGCCAGCGGTACCGATCATCAGCGATGCGGTGTAGGCAAACATGTTGAGCCCGCTGAGTCGGAAATCGGTGGTGTACTCGTGGAATCCCAGGTCCTGCACGATGAGGTCCAGTTTCTCCAGCAGGTAGGTGTCTGTCCCCGCCAGGGTCCCGCCCAGGCCCAGCTGCGGTATCGGGTTGGCGGTGAGCTGCAGGCTGATGAAGATGGCGGGTATGGTGTAAGCCATGATCAGCACGCAATATTGGGCAATCTGGGTGTAGGTAATCCCCTTCATTCCGCCGAGTACGGCATAGAAGAAGACGATGCACATGCCCACCAGCAGGCCCGTGCCATAGTCCACTTCCAGAAAACGGGAGAAGGCGACGCCAATCCCTTTCATCTGACCGATGACATAGGTAACCGAGCAGATGATCAGGCAGATGACCGCGACGACCCGCGCGGTGCGCGAGTAGAAGCGGTCGCCAATGAATTCGGGCACGGTGAACTTGCCGTACTTGCGCAGGTACGGCGCCAGCAGCAGGGCGAGGATGACGAAGCCGCCGGTCCAGCCCATCAGGAATACCGAGCCGCCATAGCCCATGAAGGCAATCATCCCGGCCATGGAAATGAAGGACGCGGCGGACATCCAGTCCGCCGCGGTGGCCATGCCGTTGGCAATCGGGTGGACACCGCCGCCGGCAACGTAGAAATCGCGGGTCGAACCGGCCCGGGACCAGACGGCAATGCCGATGTAAAGCGCGAAGCTGGCGCCGACCACGAGGTAGGTCAGGGTTTGCAGTTCCATGCCCTATTCCTCGTCCACGCCGAATTCGCGATCCAGTGCCGCCATCCGGCGGCTGTAGTAGAAGATCAGCAGGACGAACACATAGATTGAGCCCTGCTGCGCGAACCAGAAGCCGAGTTTGTAGCCCCCGAGCTGGATCTGGTTCAGCTGCTCCACGAACAGAATGCCGCAGCCGAAACTCACCGCGAACCAGATGACCAGCAGCTTTGCCATCAGGGCGAGGTTGCGGCGCCAGTAGGCTCGGGCCTGTTCTGTACTCAGTTGGGGCATGGGCAGTACTCCGATCTTGTTATGAATGCTTGCGTCGGGACTATAGCACTGGTCTGTGGCACCCGGTATGGCGATACCTAGAGGTAGGGCTGGAACAGCCAGAAAAAAGCGTCCCTGAGTCGGGCGGGCAGCGACCGATTATCCACTTCCTCGAGGGTCACCGGCGTTGACAGCGGGTAGCGACGCTGGACCTCCAGCGCAAGCTGCACAACGCTCTCGCCGGCAAACAGTTCCAGGTTGAGCTCGAAGTTCAGGCGCAGGCTGCGCGGGTCCAGGTTGGCCGAGCCCACCTGCGCGTAGCAGCGATCGACTACGAACAGTTTGGCGTGGGAGAAAGGCGGTGGCTGGTAGCGGATATCGATGCCGTAGAGCAACAGCTCCCAGAGCAGGTTGCGGGATGCCCAGTGCACGAAGGGCAGGTTGTTGTCCGCGGGCAGCAGGACCACGACCCTCACTCCGCGCAGAGCCGCCGACTGCAGGCTGGCCACCATTTCCCGGGAAGGGAGAAAGTAGGGAGTGATGATCAGGATCTCTTCCCGGGCAGCAGAGATGGCGCCCATCAGGGTCAGGGAAATCTTGTCGAGATCGTCGTCGGGCCCGTCGCTGATACAGCGACAGAAATCCGCTCCATCCGCGAGCGGCTGAATGCCCCCGCACAGTGGCGGCAGCTGCTCACCGGTGGTGACGCGCCAATCGGCCAGGAACACATGCTCGAGCTGGGCCAGGACCGGTCCCTGTACCTGGAAGTGCAGGTCGGCGGCGAGCTTGTGGGAGCCCGAAGTCAGAAGATGCCGGTCGCCGATATTCATCCCCCCGGTGAAGGCTTCCCGGTCGTCCACCAGGAGGATTTTGCGGTGATTGCGCAGATTGATCGACAGCGAAGGTGGCAGCAATCGCGGCGGCAGATAGCGCGCCGCCGGCAGACGCTCCCGTCGCAGCAGGCGTCCGACCCTTGGCCAGGAATAGAGTTCGCCAATGCCGTCCACGAGTACCCGCACCTCGACCCCGCGCTGCTGGGCAGCGGCCAGCGCCGCCACGAACTGCCGGCCGGTATGGTCGGACTCGAAAATATAGCTGCACAACAGAATGCGCCTGCTGGCCCTGGCGATCGCCGCCAGCATGGCGGGATAGGCCTCGTCGCCGTTGTGCAGGACCATTACCCGGTTGCCGGCTTCGATGGGGTGGGTGGCTACCCGTCCCGAAACCCGGGCAAAGGGCCTGAGCCTGTCGTCCAGGCCCGGCGGGGTCAGCGTGTTTTCCGGCGTGATGAGACCTCGCTCGTGACCGACCTGCAGCAGTGGCCGCCGCTGCCCGCTCATCCGGCGGGCATGGCTGCGCACACGGTTGATACCGAACAGGTAGTAGAGCGGTGGCCCCAGCAGGGGAAACAGCAGGCTCACGGCAATCCAGCTGATCGCTGCGCGGGAGTCGCGCTTGTAGAGCATGGCGTGAACGGCTGCCAGCAGGGCGATGGCAAGATAGAGGACACCCAGAAGCCACTGCCAGAGTGGTTGCCCCAGAAGCCGCGGTAGGTCCGTTACGATCTGATTGACATCCATTGCCACGCTCTGGTGTTGTCATCAGGCCTGATTGTAGCGCCGAGTGGCCGCGCCCGCGAACAGCAATTGCACCGGCAGGCCGGGCTTGCCCGACAGGTAATAGCAAATGCCGGGCAAGCCGGTACAATGCGGGCGATAACAATTGTCCATGAGCACAGGAGAACACCATGCAAGGGCTGATGATGAATATGCCGCTGCTGATTACCGAGATCATGCAGCACGCGGAGCGCGTGAACGGCCAGCAGGAGATTGTGTCTGTAACCCGGGACAACCCGCGTCATCGCTACACGTATCGGGAAGCCTTTGCCCGCGCCCGCAAGCTGGCCAGCGCGGTGGCGGAATGGGGCCTTGCTCGCGGCGACCGTATTGGCACCCTGGCCTGGAACGACTACCGTCACCTGGAGACCTACTACGGTTCCGCCTGCAGCGGTTACGTCTGTCACACCATCAACCCGCGCCTGTTTCCGGAGCAGCTGGTTTACATCATCAATCATGCCGAGGATCGTTATATCTTCCTCGATCCCGACTTCCTGCCACTGGTGGAGAAGCTGGCCCCGGAATGCCCCGGGGTAAAAGGCTGGGTGGTGCTGACGGACGAGGCCAATATGCCGGCGACTGAGCTGGCCAGCGCGATTTGTTATGAGACCCTGGTTGCCGGTGGCAGTGAGGACTTCGTGTGGCCGGTGCTCGACGAGAACGATGCCTGTGCCCTGTGCTACACCTCCGGCACGACCGGCCACCCCAAGGGGGTGCTGTACTCGCATCGCTCCACCATGCTGCACGCCTACGCCACCATGATGCCCGATGCCATGGGTCTTTCGGCCAGCGATGTCGTGCTGCCCATCGTGCCCATGTTCCACGTCAACGCCTGGGGCAACCCCTATTCCTGCCCGATGGCGGGCTCCAAGATGGTTTTTCCCGGCAACAAGATGGGCGATGGCGAAACCCTGGCAAACCTGATCAACGAGGAGGGTGTGACCCTGTCGGCCGGGGTGCCCACGGTCTGGCTGGCGCTGCTGGCGCACCTGAAGACTTCGGGTAAAACGGTAGAGACCCTGAAGCGGGTCGTGGTGGGCGGCGCCGCCTGTCCGCTGTCCATCGCCGAAGGCTTCGATGCCTATGGTGTGGAGAGCCGCATCGGTTGGGGCATGACGGAAATGAGCCCGCTGGGCAGTATCAATGCCAGCGCCGACCAGAAAGACCGCTATTCCGCCGAAGAGTACAGCAGGCTGCGCCTGAAAGCGGGGCGGCCGATCTTCGGGGTGGAAATGAAGATTGTCGATGACGAGGGTAATGAGCTGCCCTGGGACGGCAAGGCCTACGGCTCACTGAAGGTGCGGGGCTCCTGGATCTGTTCGGCGTACTTCAAGCGCGAGGCGGACGGCGCCCACGCGGAGCCCGGCTGGTTCGAGACCGGTGACGTGGCGACCATCGACCCTGAAGGATACATGGCGATCACGGATCGCACCAAGGACGTGATCAAGTCCGGCGGCGAATGGATCTCCTCCATTGAGCTGGAGAATGTCGCCATGAGTCACCCCAAGGTGGCCGAGGCGGCGGTGATTGGTCACTACCACCCCAAGTGGAGCGAGCGGCCCCTGCTGATCGTGGTGCGCAAGGGCGACGGTCAGGATCTGACTGCAGAGGAGATGCTGGCCTGGTTCGAGGGCAAGGTGGCGACCTGGTGGAAACCGGACGCGGTGGAGTTCGTCGCCGAGCTGCCCCACGGCGCTACCGGCAAGATCCACAAGGTGTCCCTGCGTGAGCAGTTCCAGGACTATAGCTTTCCGGGCTTATAACTATTTGCACTATTCGTAGCTAGAGGGTCGATTATTTACGAATTCCGGTTGTCATTCCCGGTTTGACTGACTACCATGCAGGCCAATGACCCGTTATTGCGCCTGTAGCCATGTCAACAACTGAACCGCCCCAGCGTACCCTGCCCCAGGTTGTTGCCGCCACCGCGGCAGCGCTGCCGGGGCATATCGCCATGACTGACGGCGCGGTTACCCTGACCTATGCGGAGCTGGACGCCGCCCGTGTGGAGGCCGCGCGGGCGTTTCTGGCGGCAGGCCTGCAGCAGGGTGAGCGTATTGCTATCTGGGCCCCCAATATCTGGCAGTGGGTGATCGCGGCCATCGGCGCCCAGAGCGTCGGCGGCGTGCTGGTACCCCTGAACACCCGGCTCAAGGGCGCTGAAGCGGGATTCATCCTGCGCCGCAGCGGCGCCCGCTGGCTGTTTACCGTTGGCGAGTTCCTGGGCATGCGCTACCCGCAAATGCTGGAGCAGGAAGACCTCCCCGCGCTGGAGGACATCATCCTGCTGGAAGGGGAGGTACCCGGTACCCGTAGCTGGCGCGACTTCGTGGCAGGTGGCGCCGCTGTCGGTGTGGCAGAGGTCCAGGCTCGCGCCGACCAGCTCACCCCTGCTGACACACTCGATATCCTGTTCACCTCCGGTACCACTGGACAGCCCAAGGGCGTGGTCACCAGCCACGGTCAGAATATCCGCGCGTTCGAGACCTGGAGCGCCACGGTGGGCCTGACCGAGCGGGACAACTACCTGATTATCAACCCGTTCTTTCACTCCTTCGGTTACAAGGCCGGCTGGCTGGCGGCGATCATCCGCGGCGCGCGCATGCTGCCGGTGAAGCAGTTTGATCTCGATGCGGTGCTGGCGCAGATCCACCGTGAGCGGGTGTCAGTGATTCCCGGTCCGCCGACGATCTACCAGTCACTGCTGACCCACCCGCAACGCCAGGACTACGATCTGTCCAGCCTGCGCCTCGCCGTGACCGGCGCTGCCCCGGTGCCGGTATCCCTGATCGAGAAGATGCGCGGCGAGCTGGGGTTCAAGGTGGTGGTCACCGCCTACGGACTCACCGAGTCCTGCGGCGTGATTTCCATCTGTCGACCCGAGGACAGCGCCGAGCGCATTTCCCACAGCTCCGGCCGTGCCATGGCCGGGGTCGAGATGAAGTGCGTGGATGCCAATGGCAATACCGTCCCGGCCGGCACCGAGGGAGAGATCTGGTGTCGCGGCTACAACGTCATGCAAGGCTATCTGGACGACCCTGCGGAAACCGCTCGCACCATTACCGCGGACGGCTGGCTGAAAACCGGGGATGTCGGCGTGATGGACGAGGATGGCTATGTCCGCATTACCGATCGGATCAAGGACATGTTCATCGTCGGCGGTTTCAACTGTTACCCGGCAGAGATCGAGAACAGCCTGCACAGCATGTCGGGCGTGGCCCGCGCTGCGGTGATCGGGGTGCCCGATGAGCGCATGGGCGAGGTCGCCTGTGCCTGGATTGTGCCCGAGCCGGGCTCGGAGCTGGACGAACAGGCAGTGATTGCCTGGGCGCGGGACAACATGGCGAACTACAAGGTGCCGCGCCAGGTGCGGATTGTCGCCGAGCTGCCGATGAACGCCGGCGGCAAGGTGCTGAAAAACGAGCTGCGCCAGCGCGCGGCGGCAGAGCGGAGCTAGCTCGGCCATGTCCCACAGTGCACAGCGCCAGGACGCAGCTGCCCAGATCGAGCTGGATTATACCTACCACCGTATCATTGCCCTGCTGCGGGCTGACGGGCGGCTGCCCTATCGCTCCATCGCCCGGGAGTTGGGTCTGACCGAAGCCACAGTGCGGGCCCGGGTGCGGCGGCTGGAAGAGTCCCGCACCATGCGCGTGGTGGCGGTGACGGATATCGAGGCCGCGGGTTACGGCATGCTGCTCGCCATCGGCGTGCAGGTGGAAAATCGCTCGCCCGAAGAGGTGGCGCGGGAGTTGGCGGCCGTTCCCGAGGTGTTCTCGGTGAATGTCGTGGTCGGCGCCCAGGACCTGGAGATTCTCATGGTGGCCGAGGACCAGGCCGCCCTGCATCGTTTGCTGCAGGAGCGCATTGCCACCATGGCGGGTGTGCGGCGGCTGACCCCCTCGCTGGCGGTCAATGTGCTGAAGAACCAGCCCGATTGGGTCCCCTTCCACGAGGGGGAAGCCCTGTGAGCGGCGGACGCAGGCTGGATGAGGTGGATCGGCAGATCGTGGCGCGATTGTCAGAGGACGCCCGCATCAGCAATCGCCAGATTGCGGCGGAGCTGGGCGTCACCGAGGGCACCGTGCGCGCCCGGGTCAAGCGCATGGAGGCGGAGAAGCAGATTCGCATTACCGCCATCACCAATATCGACCGGTTTCGCCAGGGGGCGCTGGCCTGGATCTGGATTGAGGTCGAGCGCAGCCACCAAATACAGGACGTGGCACGGGAGCTGGCATTGATCAGCGAACTGGGTTTTGTCGGCGAGATGCTGGGGCGCTCGGACATCCTCGCCATCACCATGGTGCGCAGCAACGAGCATCTGGCGGAATTCGTGCACCAGCGCGTCAGCGGCATTCCCGGAGTGCGCCGCACGGAAAGCACCCTGGGGGTTAATTTTGTCAAACACGATTACCGCATGGCGCGGATCGTCAGCTGAAGGAAAGCAGTATGGATAAACGGCTCAGTGCCCGCGATGCGGTGGCACAAATCGAAGACGGCATGACCGTCGGTATCGGCGGCTGGGGTCCGCGGCGCAAGCCCATGGCGCTGGTGCGTGAGATCCTGCGTTCGGACCTGAAGGACCTGACTGTGGTGGCCTACGGCGGCGCGGATGTCGGCATGCTGTGCGCCGCCGGCAAGGTGAAGAAGCTGGTGTTTGCCTTTGTCTCCCTGGATTTCATACCGCTGGAGCCCTATTTCCGCCAGGCCCGGCAGAGCGGTGCGATCGAGGTGATGGAGATCGACGAGGGCATGCTGCTGCTGGGACTGCGCGCTGCGGCCTGGGGTCTGCCCTTTATTCCCACCGAGGTTGGCCTTGGCACCGATGTGCTGACCCACAACCCGGACATCAAGCTTGTCGACAGTCCTTACGACGACAAGGAGTGGGTGGCCATGCCGGCCCTGAAGCTGGATGTGTCCCTGCTGCACGTCGATCGGGCGGATTTTCACGGGGTGTGCCAGATAGGGGGTCCAGACCACTACATGGATGACTGGTTTGCCCGCGCCGCAACCAACACCATCGTTTCCTGCGACGAGCTGGTGGACAGCGAGTTCTTCCACGACCCCGCGCGGGCCCGGGAAGTGTTCTGGGAGCGCTCGGCGACCAACGCCATCGTGGAAATTCCCGGCGGCGCCCACCCCACCTCCTGTAATCCCCTGTACGGATTCGACGTTGCGCACTTCAAGGCCTACACCGCTTCGGCGAAGGATGGCGGTATTGAGGGCTACCTGGGCCAGTACCTGGGCGCAGACGAAGCCGAGTACCAGCGCAACGTCGGCGGGCTCGATGCCATCAAGGCGCTTGCTCTGCCTACCTACTGATTGCCGAGGGAGAAACACCACATGTCTACTGCAGCAACTGACTACACCCTGGCCGAACTGTGCATTGTTGCCTCGGCCGAGGCCTTTCGCCACGATGGTGAGGTGCTGGCCACCGGTATTGGCGTGATTCCTCGCCTGGCCGCCAGCCTCGCCATGAAGACCTTCAATCCGGACCTGATGATGACGGACTCCGAGGCGTTCCTGCTCTGTGAGCCGAACCCCATCGGCAAGCGTCCGGCGGATTTCCGCCAGGCTAATGAAACCTGGATGGGGTTCTCGCGGATATTCGACAATGTCTGGAGCGGCAAGCGTCACGCCATGCTGGGCCCGACCCAGATCGATCGCTGGGGCCAGACCAACACCTCGGCCCTGGGCGGCACCTACCAGCAGCCCAAGGTCATGATGCTGGGAGCCCGCGGCTTCCCCGGAAACTCGATTTCCCATGCCAACAGCTTCTTTGTCCCCGGGCACAACAACCGCGTGTTTATCGATGGCGAATGCGACTACGTGTCTTCGATCGGCTATAACCCGGCTCGGCTGCCGCGCGGGCGCTCCCTGGACGACCTCGATATCCGCCGCGTGATAACGGACCTGTGCGTCATGGATTTCGGCGGCCCCGACCACCAGCTGCGCCTGCTCTCCCTGCACCCCGGCATCACGGTGGAGCAGGTACAGGAAAATACCGGCTTTGCGCTCTGCATCCCCGCCACGGTCCCGACGACACCGGCGCCGACGGTGGAGCAACTGGCCATCATCGCCGCGCTGGACCCGCACAACCAGCGCGCAGTCCAGATTGCCGACAACCCGCCGGGCAACCGCGCCTGAGGCCCCCGATGCTGACGACACGACTCACAGAGCTGCTCGGTTGCCGCTACCCCATCGTGCAAACCGCGATGGGCTGGGTGGCGGACCCGAATCTGGTGGCAGGCAGCTGCAACGCCGGTGCGTTCGGCTTCCTCGCCGGCGCCACTATCCCGCCGGCGGAAATGGAACGCGACATCCTGCGGGTGAAGGAACTCACCGATAAACCCTTTGGCGTCAATTTTCACATGTACCAGCCCAACGCGGCGGCCATTGTGGACATGGTGATTCGCCACGGGGTGAAAGCGGTGAGCTACTCGCGCTCACCGGGCCCGGACATGATTCGCAAGCTGAAGGATGCTGGGGTGGTCTGCATGCCCACCGTAGGCTTGCCCAAACATGCCCTCAAGGCCGTGGAGCTGGGCGCGGATGCGGTGACGGTGCAGGGCGGGGAGGGCGGCGGGCACACCGGTGCCGTGCCCACCACGCTGCTGATTCCGCAGGTGATCGACGCCGTGGGCGACAGGGTGCCGGTGGTGGCCGCCGGCGGCTTCAAGGACGGCCGCGGCCTGGTGGCGGCGATGGCCTGGGGCGCGGACGGTATTGCCATGGGCACCCGGTTTCTACTCACCCGGGAGTCCCCGGTGCCGGACGCCACCCTGCAGCGCTATCTGGACTGCAAGAACCCGGCGGAGATCATTGTCTCCCGGGCAATGGATGGCCTGCCCCAGCGCATGATCATGAACGAGCTGCTGGGCGAGCTGGAACGGGCCGGCACCCTGCGTAAACTGCTGATTGCGATTCGCAATGGCCTGGCGTTTCGCCAGCACACCGGTGCCAGCCTGGTCGGGCTGCTGAAGTCCGCCCTGGCCATGACCCGCAGCGACGACATGACTGCGGCCCAGGCCATCATGTCCGCCAACGCGCCGATGATCATTCAGAAGGCGATGGTGGATGGCGAGCCTTCCCGGGGCGTGTTGCCCAGTGGCCAGGTGGCGGGTGTGATCGACAGCCTGCTCAGCTGCGAGGAACTGGTGGGCGCCATCGTCGCGGAAGCCGAGCAACGCCTGACTGCCCTGGCGCAGCGGGCCAACCCCAGCACACAGGCAGGTAGCTGATATGAGCACACCTTTTGGCACCACAATCAATGACGGCATTGCCGAGATGATTCTCAACCAGCCGCCGGTCAACGCCTTCAACAGCGAAGGCTGGTTTGCCATTGCCCGGGAGATCGACGCGCTGGGCGACAACGACGATGTCCGCGTGATCCTGATTGCCGCCGAGGGCCGCGGCTTTTGCGCCGGCGTGGATATCAAGGAACTGGCGGCGGATCCCCAGCGTATTGTCGCGGTGAACAAGGGCAACTACGAGACCTTTCGCGCCATTCACCGTAACCCCAAGCCGGTCATCATTGCCCTGCACGGCTTTGTCCTCGGCGGCGGCATCGGCATGGCTGGTGCTGCAGACGTTCTGGTAGCGTCTGACTGCGCCCGCTTTGGCGTGCCGGAAATCGACCGCGGTGCCATGGGCGGCGGCGCCCTCCTGCAGCGTCTGTTCCCGGTGCAGAAGGTGCGCTACATGTACTTTACCGGTGAGTTTATCGACGCCGCCGAGGCCTACCGTCTCGGCGCCATCGAAAAAGTGGTGCCCAGGGAAGAGCTGTTGCCGACGGCGCGCGGGATTGCCGCGAAGATCGCGGAGAAATCCCCGGCCATGGTAAAGCTGGCCAAGGAGGCCCTGAACGGTATCGAGGACGGCAGCCTGGAGGACAAGTACCGCTGGGAGCAGGGCTTTACCCTGGAGGCCTACACCCTGGGCGACTCCCAGGAAACCCGCGACGCCTTCGTGCAGAAACGCGACGCCAAGTTTTAAGCGCAGGAATCATCGATGAATCTGTCCTATACCGAACAGCAGCAGGCCTTTCGCGCGGAGGTGCGCAGCTGGCTGGCGGAGCATGTACCCGCCAAACCGCTGCAGAGCTTTGACACCGCCGAGGGCTTCCAGCAACACCGGGCCTGGGAAGCTACCCTGAATCAGGGCCGCTGGGGCATGGTCACCTGGCCCGAGACGCTGGGCGGACGCGGCTGTGACCTGATCGAGTGGCTGATCTTTGAGGAGGAGTACTACCGCGCGCGCGCTCCCCTGCGGGTCAACCAGAACGGTATTTTCCTGCTTGGCCCGACGCTGATGGAGTACGGCACGGAAGAACAGAAGGCGCGGTTCCTGCCGGCGATGGCCGAGGGCCGAGACGTCTGGGCCCAGGGCTGGTCCGAGCCCGGCGCCGGTTCCGACATGGCAGCGATCCGCTCCAGCGCCCGCCGGGAAGGGAACAAGTACATCATCAATGGCCAGAAGACCTGGTCCACCCGCGCGGTGTGGGCCGACTGGTTGTTTGGCATGTTCCGCACCGACCCTGAATCCGAACGCCACCGCGGCCTGACCTTTATCCTGGTGCCGCTGAAGACCCCGGGCATCACCGTGCGCCCGATCCCGCAGCTGGACGGCCTGCCCGGCTTCGCCGAGATATTCTTTGACAATGTCGAGGTGGATGTCAGCAACAGGCTGGGCGACGAGGGCGCCGGCTGGGCCGTGGCCATGGCCACCGCGGGCTTTGAGCGGGGCCTGATGCTGCGCTCCCCCGCGCGCTTCCAGGAAACCGCCCGCCGGCTGGTGCAGCTGTACCGCGACAACGAGGCGACCGCAAGTCAGGACCCGGCTGTCAAGGAGGCTGTGATCCGCGCCTGGATGGACGCGGAGAGCTATTGCCTGAGCACCTACCAGACTGCCTGCCGGCTGAGCCAGGGCGGCAAGATCGGCGCCGAGTCCTCCACCAACAAGATCTTCTGGTCGGAATTGGACCAGAACATGCACGCCACCGCCATGAGCATACTCGGGGCCCGGGCGGAACTGCTGTCGCATGCGCCCGCGGCGCAGGGTGTCGGCAACTGGCTGGACGGTTGGCTGTTCTCCCAGTCCGGCCCCATCTACGCCGGCACCAACGAGATACAGCGCAACATTATCGCAGAGCGCATGCTGGGCATGCCGAGGTAACCATGGACTTTACATTCAGCGAAGACCAGCTCCTGTTCCACGACTCCGTGCGCAGTTTCCTGGTCAACGAAATCACTCCCGAGCGCCTGCGCGCTGATTGGGACAGCGAAACCGGCCGCGATCCCGCCCTGTGGCAGCAGCTTGCTGAACTGGGGCTCACCGGCATGACGGTGCCCGAGGAACACGACGGCCTGGGCATGACGGCGCTGGATTTTGTCCTGCTGGCGCAGGAGTGCGGCTATGTCGCCCTGGCGGAGCCGCTGGTCAACCATGTGCTGGTGGGGGTGCCCCTGCTTGCCGATCTCGGCGGTGAGCTGGCGGCAGGCTGGCTGCCGCGGGCCGCGGCCGGCGACGCGCGCATTGTCGCCGCCCTGGAACAGAACCTGCTGGCAGAGGATGCCCATGTGGCGGATCTGCTGTTGCTGGAACAGGGCGGCCATTGGTACGCCCTCGAACAGGGACAGTTTGCCCTCGAATTCAGCCAGAGTATCGATCCCGGTCGCCGCCTGTTCACGGTTGCCGTTAACCCGGGGGTGACGCCGGTAGTATCCGGCGAGCGGGCGGCTGAGCTGCGCAACGCCAGCCTCAACCGCGGCGCGCTGGGCTGCGCGGCGCAGGCCCTGGGGCTGGCCCAGCGCATGGTTGATCTTGCCGTGGCCTACACCGCCGACCGCAAGCAGTTCGGCAAGCCCATCGGCTCCTTCCAGGCAGTCAAGCACCACCTGGCCAACGTCGCCGTGAAGCTGGAATACGCCAAGGCACCGGTGCATCGCGCCGCTTACGCGGTGGCCGAGAACGCCGCAATCGCTACACGCCATGTGGCCCACGCCAAGCTGGCGGCCTGCGAGGCGGCAAACCTGGCGGCAAAGAGCAGCATCCAGGTCCACGGTGCCATGGGCTACACCTGGGAAGTCGACTTGCACATTTTCATGAAGAAGGCCTGGGCGCTGGCCAATACCTGGGGCGACGCCGGCTTCCACAAACAACAGGTAGCGCAGGCGATTCTTGCCGAGGACGCCGTCCTCGGCGCCGGCGCCACCTTTCAGTAACCCGGAACAGGAAGCAGAACCATGGCAGATGCCTATATTGTAGATGCGGTGCGCAGCCCCACAGGGCGGCGCAAGGGCGGCCTAGCCGGCGTCCACGGCGCGGACCTCGGCGCCCACGTGCTGAAGACCCTGGTGGAGCGCAACGGCATTCCCGACGGCGACTATGACGACGTGATCTTCGGCTGCGTCGATACCATCGGCCCGTTGGCTGGTGATATCGCCCGCACCTGCTGGCTGGCGGCGGGCCTCGACGAGGCTGTGCCCGGCACTACCGTGGACCGCCAGTGCGGCTCTTCCCAGCAGGCCGTGCACTTCGCCGCCCAGGCCATCATGGCGGGGGTCAACGACGTGGTCATCGCCGGTGGTGTACAGACCATGACCCAGATCCCGATTTCCTCCGCCATGCTGGCGGCGGAACCGCTGGGCTTCAGCGACCCCTTCTCCGGCAGCGAGGGCTGGGTCAGGCGCTACGGCAAGGTCCCGGTGTCCCAGTTCAATTCGGCGCAGATGATTGCCGACAAGTGGGGCCTGACGCGGCAGGACATGGAAGCCTTTGCCCTGGAGTCCCACAGCCGCGCCCTGCGCGCGATTGAAGAAGGCCGCTTCAGCCGCGAAATCGCGCCGCTGGTCGGGGTCGCGATGGACGAAACCCCGCGCCAGACCAGCATGGAGAAAATGGCGGAGCTGCAGCCACTGCAGGAGGGCGGCAGCATCACCGCCGCGGTCTCCAGCCAGACCTGCGACGCCTCCTCGGCGATGCTGATCGTTTCCGAGGCGGCACTGAAGCGCTACAAGCTCACTCCCCGCGCTCGTATTGCCCACATGAGCGTGCGCGCCGCGGACCCGATCTGGATGTTGACCGCCCCGATCCCCGCCACCGAATACGCGCTGAAGCGCGCAGGCATGAGCCTCGCCGATATTGATCTGGTGGAGATCAACGAAGCCTTCGCCTCCGTGGCCATGGCCTGGCTCGCAGACACCGGCTACGACCACGCAAAAACCAACGTCAACGGCGGCGCCATCGCCCTGGGCCATCCGCTGGGCGCTACCGGAACCAAGTTGATGACGACCTTGTTGCACGAGTTGGAGCGGACCGAGGGGCGGTATGGGTTGCAAACCATGTGTGAGGGGGGTGGGCAGGCGAATGTCACCATCATTGAGCGGCTCTAGCTTCGTGTCTCGTGGTATTGGGTGCTTCGTAGCGCGGCCCAGCATCTTGGAGGGGGGCTGTCGGGACACGCCGTGAATACATCCATGTAGGCTTGTGTTCGACAACCATGTCTCACACAGTCCCGCCAGCCCCCCTCCAAGACGCTGCGCCTCGACGAGTGCAATCCTGCGAGATGGCACCGAAGGTAGCAGCGCAGGGGAGGGGCAGAGGGTTCCGGGACCGTTGAGCGCATGGATGCGCGATACGAGCCTACATGGACG
>NZ_JAVKCQ010000143.1:0-7512 GCF_040222615.1 Haliea sp. | reverse complement strand
GGTAGCCACAATGAAGCGGGGATTCGGCAGCTCCTGTGCGGCACGAATAATCTGCGTGGTTGAACCCACCCGGTCAGCCAGCTCCAGTACTGCCGCCGGGGATTCCGGATGCACCAGTACCGCGGCATCGGGATAGACCCGCTTCAGGTCCGCTATACCGCGCGCCTTGAACTCTTCGTGCACGATACAGGCGCCATCCCACATCAGGATATCGGCGCCGGTCTGACGGCGCACATAGTCCCCCAGGTGGCGATCCGGGGCCCAGATAATCTTCTTCCCCTGAGCCGCCAGGTGCTCGGCCACATCAAGCGCAATGCTGGAAGTCACCACCCAGTCTGCCCTGGCCTTGACCGCCGCCGAGGTGTTGGCATACACCACCACCTCGCGGTCCGGGTGTTCGTCGCAGAAGGCGGAAAACTCCTCGATGGGACAGCCGAGGTCCAGCGAGCAGGTTGCCTCCAGGGTCGGCATCAGGACCCGTTTATCGGGTGTCAGGATCTTGGCAGTCTCGCCCATGAACCGGACCCCCGCCACCACCAGGGTCGTCGCCGGATGATCGTGGCCAAAGCGCGCCATCTCCAGGGAATCCGAGACACAGCCTCCGGTGGCCTCCGCCAGTGCCTGAATCGCTGGCGCAGTGTAGTAATGGGCGACTATCACCGCGTTCTCTGCCTGCAGGCGTGCCGCAATACGCGCCGTCAGCACCTCCTCCTGGGCCGGGCTGAGTTTGTGGCGTTCGGCATTATCGAGGTGTACCTGTACTTGCCGGCGGATGGATTCCAGTTTGTCGGAGGCAATGCTCATAGCGCAGGGATCAAAAAATACGGCCGCAAATTCTAGCACAAATTATGCAACGTCATGGGCAGGCTGGCGGAGCCGGGCGGGTCGATCGGCGGCGCTGGCCGCCGCCGCACCCCCAAACCGGTGATTTTCACCGCCTATCTCTAGAATTTTATTGAAATAATGCACACAACCTTATGTTATTTCTAGATTAAAGCTGTACCCGGGCGTCCAGCTGGGTGACAATGCGGAAGGCACAGCTATGGGACATTCCGGAACCTTCGTGGATCTGCATACTGTTATGGTACTTTCCGCCAACAAGACCGATCACTTGGTCCTGTCGGATTGCCTCAATCGCGCCGCGCCACCCCGATTCCGATTGATCAGCAACACCAGCCTGGAGCGCCCGCTCGAGACGCTGCTGGACCCTGACGTCGATGTGATGTTCATGTCCGCAGGCCCGGAAACAGACTATCTGATGCGCCTGGCGCAAAAAAATGCCCCCTCCCTACCCGTCATTCTGCTGCTGGACGAGGCGCCAACCAGCGCAGCGGCGGCGCAACTGCGGGAGAGTGGTGCCCAGGACTATCTGGTCAGGGGGCAGCTGCAGGACGCCCTGGTGCACCGGATACTCGACTACAGCATTGAGCTGAAGCAAGTACGTACAGCCATCCGCGAGCTTTCCAACCGGGATGTCCTGACTGGAGCCCTGAATCGGGTGGCCTTTCGCGCCCACCTTGAGCGGGCCATGCAACGCTCCCAGCGCTACAGCTTCAAAACCGCCCTGCTCTATATCAACATCGACCAGTTCACCAGCATCAACGATCATTTCGGGGAACTCAACGGCGACCTGTTGATCCGCAGCCTGTGCCGACGCATGGTCAGCAAGCTGCGCAGCAGCGACAGCATTGCGCGGCTGGGTGGAGACGAATTCGCGGTGGTACTTGAAGATGTAGCCTCCGCGGCCGACATGGCGCGGATTGCAGAGAAGATGCTGCAGGCCATCGCCGCTCCACTCGATCTGGATGGACAGCATGCACAGGTCGATGCCAGCATTGGCGGTGCGCTGTATCCCGATGACGCCGCTGATTTCGGAGAACTGGTGGAGCATGCGCGCAGCGCGATGCAGCAGGCCAAATCCATTGTCGGCTGCAAATTCATTCCCTTCAGCGACCGCCTGCAATTCGACATGGCCGGCATCAACACCCTGGCCGCCGAGTTGCGGGCTGCGGCGCGCAGAAACCAGTTTGAGCTGCATTACCAGCCTCGCATCGCCCTGGAGACCGGCCAGCTGGCCGGCCTGGAAGCGCTGCTACGCTGGAATCACCCGGAGCGCGGCCTCGTCTGTCCCGGCGAATTCATCGCTGAATGCGAAGACATGGGGTTGATGAAAAGCATCGGCCACCAGATTATCCAGCATGCCTGCCACGCCCTGAACTGGCTCGCCGACCAGCGCCTTGGCGATATCGTTGTCGCCGTGAATATCTCGTTCTCCCAAATTCAGGACGACCGATTCGTGACCGCGGTGAAAGACACCCTGACCCGCACCGGCGCGAACCCGGGTCGGCTGGAATTCGAGCTGACCGAGACCACCATTCTGAAGAATCCCGGCGCCATCAAGGCCCGCATGGATGAGCTGCGGCTTCTGGGAATCCGCTTTTCGCTGGACGACTTCGGCACCGGTTTCTCCCAGCTCACGCATCTCACCGAATTGCCCATCACGGCACTGAAAGTAGATGCGGCGTTCGTGCGCGATCTGCCACACAATCCCCAGCAGGCTGCGGTGTGCAGCCTGATCATCGAGATGGCCCGACGACTGAATATCGAGGTGGTGGCCGAAGGCGCCGAGAACTACGAACAGATCGAGTTCCTCCGCCACCAGCAATGCCAGCAGGTACAGGGTTTCTACTACAGTCCCGCAATTCCGCTCCAGCAGTTGCCCCGGTTTGTCATGGAACAGCGCTTCAAGACCCGGGAGCGTATCCTATCTTGAGCGCCCGGAGTGCTGCGGCCCGGCGAGAGCCCGGGGTGACCGCAGGCACTAGGCGACTGCTGCCGGTGATGGTAGCCTGTGGGGATAACTCCTTGCACCTGCGCATGGCCCCATGATGCCCGACAAAGCTTCCTCCACGATGCGCGCCAGAATTCTGGTCTGTGACGACGACCAGATCGTGCGCATGCTGACGCGGCAATGCCTGGAAGCTGAAGACATGATTGTCATCGAGGCCAGCAATGGCGTCGAAGCGCTGGACCTGTTTATAAGCGAACGCCCCGACCTGGTGTTCCTCGATGTGGAAATGCCGGGGATGTCAGGGTTGGAAGTATGCCAACGAATTCGCGAGTTACCGCAGGGTGAGTCCATACCCATCATGATCGTGACTGGCTCGGATGATCGCGAGTCCATCGATCAGGGCTTTGACGCCGGAGCCACCCAGTACAAAACCAAACCGGTGAACTGGTCGCTGCTGGGGAGAGATGTGCAATACATGCTCCGGGCCAGCCAGGCCTTCAACTCCCTCAAGCGCCAGGAAGATCGCCTGCGCTACCTCGCCTACTACGACCCCTTGACCAACCTGCCCAACCGGCGCAGTTTCAATGAACAACTCGTGCGCATACTGAAGCGGAGCCAGCGCCGCAATTCCTTCGCCGCACTGATGTTTATCGATCTCGATCACTTCAAACGTATCAACGATTCCATCGGCCATGGCCGCGGCGACCGCCTGCTGGTGGAGATCGCGAAGCGCCTGACCCTGGAGTTGCGCGAGGACGATGCCATCAACTTCCTGGGCGAGGAAGATATCGACGCAGAGGAAGGCAGCACCGAGATTGCCCGCCTCGGGGGCGACGAATTCACCGTTGTCCTCTCCGACGTGCCGGATACCGCCCACGTCGAGAGCATCGCCCGCCGCATCCTTGACAGCCTTTCTGCCCCCATCGCACTCCAGTCCCACAATCCGGTGGTCACGCCCAGCATCGGCATTGCCATCTACCCCATGGACGGTGAGGACCCCGACAGCCTGATCCGCAACGCCGATACCGCCATGTACGTTGCCAAGGCAGAGGGGCGCGCCTGCTTCCGGTTCTATAACGAGGAGATGAACGCCAAGGCCGTCGAGCAGCTGAAAATGGAAGAGGAGCTGCGCCATGGCATGCAGAACGGAGAACTGGAGCTGCGTTATCAGCCCCAGATCGAAGTGGCCACCGGCAATGTGGTCAGCCTCGAGGCGCTGGTGCGCTGGAAGCATCCCGTGCGCGGAATGGTGTCACCCGGAGAGTTCATCCCCGTGGCCGAACGCACCGGCCAGATCATCGAGCTCGGTGAGTGGGTCATGTCCCAGGTCGCCAAGGACTGTCTCTACTGGGATACGCTTGGTTTGCCGCAATTCCGGGTCAGCGTCAATATTTCCCCGCTGCAGTTCAACCAGACCGGGCTATCGCAATTTGTGCGAGGGTTCATCGAGAAATCCCGGATACTGCCTCACCGTCTGGAGCTGGAATTGACGGAGGGAGCCATCATGACTGACGCCGAGGCGAATATTGTCAAGCTGCGCGAGCTCAAAGCCATAGGCCTGGACCTCGCGGTGGATGATTTCGGCACCGGTTACTCCTCGTTGAGCTACCTGAAGCGCTTTCCGATCGACACCCTGAAGATCGACCAGAGTTTTGTCGCCGACCTCAATCGCCCGGACGGCGCAGCGATAATCGATGCCATTCTCGCGCTCTCCAAAACCCTGAATCTACGCGTGATCGCGGAAGGGATAGAGACCGCGGAGCAGATGCGCTATCTGGTGGACAAGAAGTGCGACATGCTACAGGGCTTCTATCTTTCCATGCCCGTCTACCCGGAAGAGGTACCCAATCTGCTGCGGCAGAATTTTGCCGAGCAGCTCGCCTCAGGACACTGATTTGCGCGTCCAAGCACCGTTCCTGTTGCGCCTCCCACTGCTACTGGGTGCCCTGTTGGGCACCGGCTCGCTGCCCGCAGCCGCTGAAGACGCACTCCCCCTGCGTATCATGCTCCAAGGCAATTCCGCTGCCGCGCTTCGGCAACTGGTGGAAGATGCCGGTGGCAGTGTGACCCATGACCTTGCCATCATCGAGGCCGTGGGAGCCGTGGTCAGCCCCGCCCAGCTGGAAGCCATCCGCAGCTCTCCGCTGGTCCTGCGCCTGATCGACGACCTGTCCCTGGACATGTCGGAGCCGCTGCCACCGCCAGACGAAGCCTCTTGCAGCGTGGGTGGCGCACTGGAGGCAACCCTCCGGGCAGACGGCATCGACTGGCCACTGTACAACCAGGGCCCGCCGGCGAAGCTGACCCGGCTGGAAATGAGCTGGCCCAATGCCCTGGGCGAGCTAACGTTGCTGCGCCTGACCACCGGGGATCTGCATTTCGAGGCCGAGCCGGCACCCGCCGGAGCTCGTCGGAGCCTGGCGCTCGAGTTCGCGCCGGAGCAGGCCCCGATCCTCACGGATGTTAGCCACCTGCAGGTCGGATTCGCCCATAGCCTGGACGGCGAGGACGGCAGGCTTGCCTGGGCGCAAAAGGACTTTCACATAAAGCTGGAGTTCGGAGATGAATGCGGCAGCGAACTTATACCCGGCTACGCCGACTACGCTGGTGACACCTACTACCCCACCGTTTCCGGCGCCTCCGAACTCCATCTGCACGGTATTACAGGCCGCGGAGTAACCGTTGCCGTACTTGACTCCGGCCTCTGGGAGCACCCTGCCCTGGCCCTGGATACCCGTGGCAAGCCCCGAATCGCAGGGCGTTATGACGCCATACGAAATATCGTCGGCCAACCGGTCCTCGACGCCAGCGGCCATGGGACACATATGAGCAGCGTTATCTCCCACAGTGAGGAAGTGCTTACAAACTCAAAACCCTCAGGCACCTGGAAAGGCATCGCCCCGGACGTAAACCTGGTAGCGGTGAAAGCATTTGATGAAGATGGCCAGGGCGAGTTTCTGGACATCGTCAGGGGAATCCAGTGGATTGTTGAGCAGCGCGAGGCGCTCGATATCCGGGTATTGAACCTGTCGTTCGCCGCCAGGCCCCGCTGGCCCTACTTCCTCGACCCGATCAACCAGGCCCTGATGAAAGCCTGGGCAGCGGGCATCACCATCGTCGCCGCCGCCGGCAATGAAGGGCCGGACCCGATGACCATAGGCTCCCCAGGCAATCTGCCCTACCTGATTACCGTCGGCGCGTACACCGACTCCTGGACCGCTGAAGAGCGTGACGACGACTACATACCCGATTTTTCGTCGCGCGGACCAACGCCCACTGGCCATATCAAGCCCGATATCGTGGCCCCAGGGGGCCACGTGGCCGGATTGGTGCAGCCCGGCAGCACACTGACAAGAAAACACCCGAACTACATGATCAGTACCGGCGAGCTCGTCATGACAGGCACCTCCCAGGCCAGCGCACTGGTCGCCGGCATCGCCGCGCTACTGCTGCAGCTGGAACCCGACATGACGCCAGATGACGTCAAATGCAAACTCATGAGCAGCGCCGAGCCAGCCATCACCCCCGATGGCCGACTGGCCTATAGCCCCTTTCAGCAGGGCAGCGGGGCAGTAAGCGCCGTCAGAGCGGTGACCCTGGGACAGCGGAACTGTGGCAACAGCGAACTCAACCTCGCCCGGGACATTGCTGGCGAGCAATACTTCGAAGGCCCCGCCATTCTAGATGAACAGGGAAAAGCCAGCCTGCCAGGACTTCAGCGCATGCTAGCAAGCGAGCAACCCGGTGATGGCCCAAGCAGCGATATCAAGTGGGGGGTCAAGGATCACATCGAACGCGAAGACGCAGCGGAACCTGCTCCCGACCTCCCTTTTCCATGGCTCGAAGTCTATCTTTCGGAGCGCGCCGTCATCGAAGCCCTCTCCGCGGAATCCGCGCCCGTAGAAGCCGCGCAGGAGAATCAGCCACACCACTAACCCATTTGGGTCATTGCCGATAAGGCGCTGTCCGTGAAGCTAATTTCCTTATATTTTTCAATCACTTAAAAACACCAGCCTCACAACCCCCGCAAGAACTCGCAGCCAAAATATCCCGCCCCTGAATTCACCTACCCCAAAAAGGGTATGGCGGTATCTTCATAGCCATCCTCTGTATCTTTATAACGAAGTCAAGCGTCAGGGATTGAAGTTGTGATGAGCCTCTCACGGATGAGAAGACTGTAGGAATTTGTTGCCACGTGGTGGCCGAAATTGAGAGAAGAGGCTTTATTATGAAAAAATACCTAAAACTTGTTAAGAAAGCGGTAGGTACTGTTGCGCTTCTTCTCTTGATGCCGTCAGTGGCCTTCTCCGGCAATGGAAAAGCCGAAACAATCTCTAATATAGCTTCAAATTCGGTCCACAAAGTCAGCCATTCTTTGGCAGGCGCGGTCCAGTACTCAGCCAACGTAAGCTACAAATGGGCTGCGCACCCTCAGTCCACCTCTGAGGTAGAGCCAGCCTGGGCAAAAAACGACTCCGCGCAGTCAAGCTATAAATGGGCTAACGCAGAAACTGTACAAGATTCAGACAGAGAACTTAGCACATTCGCCGGTCGCTCGTCCTACACATGGGGCGTGCAAAGCTTTTCCGATCAAGCAGGCTACAAATGGGGCTTCCGTAGCTATGCGGACCAGGCCGGCTACAAGTGGGGATTCCGCAGCTATGCGGACCAGGCCGGCTACAAGTGGGGATTCCGCAGCTATGCGGACCAGGCCGGCTACA
>NZ_JAVKCQ010000142.1:0-3822 GCF_040222615.1 Haliea sp. | reverse complement strand
GTGCTGTCCGGGGTGCCGGCGCTCGGCGCCGGCAATGACGACGCGGCGCGCCGCTTCATCAACCTGGTGGATGAGTTTTACGACCGCAACGTAAAACTTGTCATGGCTGCTGACAGGCCCCTGTCCGGCCTGTATGATGGCCACCGCCTGCAGTTCGAGTTTCAGCGCACTGTGTCCCGCTTGCAGGAAATGCAGTCCCACGAATACCTGGCCAGGGAACATCGCCCCTGAGGTTAAGATCCTGTGGTACAGCTTGAAGGCGCCCTGGTGGCGGGGCGCCGGCAATCGTTATTTTTGAGCTTGAAAAGCCGGGTGCGAAGCAGTAGTATTCGCGCTCTCGAAATTGGAGCCCTCCAAGAGGCGTTTATTCATGAAAACTTTTAGTGCCAAAGCCGAAGAAGTGAGCCACGACTGGTTCGTGGTAGACGCTTCCGACAAGACCCTCGGGCGTCTGGCCAGCGAAATTGCTCACCGCCTGCGCGGCAAGCACAAGGCGGAGTACACACCGCATGTCGATACCGGTGACTACATCGTGGTCATCAATGCCGAGAAAGTGCGGGTCACCGGTGCCAAGGCAACGGACAAGATGTACTACCACCACACCGGCTTCATCGGTGGGATCAAGTCAATTTCCTTCGAGAAGTTGATCGACAAGGCGCCGGAGCGGGTCATCCAGACCGCGGTCAAGGGCATGTTGCCCCGCAACCCGCTGGGTCGTGCCATGTTCAAGAAGTTGAAGGTGTATGCGGGCGCCGAGCATCCGCATACTGCGCAGCAGCCGCAAGCACTGAACATCTAACGGAAACTCTCTATGTCAGCAACCCAATATTACGGTACCGGCCGTCGCAAGACTTCCACGGCTCGCGTGTTCATCCAGAACGGTGGTGGCAGCATCACGGTCAACAAGCGTCCCCTCGACCAGTACTTTGGTCGCGAAGTGGCGCGGATGATCGTGCGCCAGCCCCTGGAGCTGGTCGAACTGGCCGACAAGTTCGACATCAATGTCACGGTGGAAGGCGGCGGCAGCTTCGGTCAGGCCGGTGCCATTCGCCACGGTATTACCCGTGCGCTGATGGACTACGATGAGTCGCTTCGCGGCACCCTGCGTCGTGCCGGCTATGTGACTCGCGATGCCCGGGAAGTCGAGCGGAAGAAAGTGGGTCTGCGCAAGGCGCGCAAGCGTCCCCAGTACTCCAAGCGCTGATTTGTTCGGTTGGCCTTGCGGGCCGACTGTCGCGTCTCGAAAACGTCCGGTTTGGAATACAGGCCGGGCGTTTTTTTGTGATGGAAAACAGGGGCTTGCGCCTTCCGGCGGTTGTGTAGACGGGGCTTTGCCTTGTCACGAACGGGCAAAGTCATTACTATTTGCAGCATTTTTTGCGAAGTGGTCCCTACGGTCTGGCGGCTCTTGCGCCCGGCCGGTAATCAGGAGAAAAAAGCATGAGTAGCGATGGCGTGAATACCGGCAGGAGACGTTTCCTGACGGCCGCGACGAGTGTAGTGGGCGTCGCTGGCGCGGTGGGTATTGCCGTTCCCTTCGTCGGGTCCTGGAATCCGTCGGCCAAGGCCAAGGCCGCAGGCGCCCCGGTAAAGGCGGACATCAGCAAGCTCGAGCCCGGGCAGATGGTGGTGGTCGAGTGGCGCGGCAAGCCAGTCTACGTGGTGTACCGTACCGAAGCCCAGCTCGCCGACCTGGACAAACTGACCTCCGAGCTGAAGGATCCGGACTCCGCTATCTCCATCCAGCCCGATTACATTGAAGGCCCCGAGCGGGCCGTCCGCCGCGAAATCTTTGTCGCCGAAGGCCTGTGTACCCACCTCGGTTGTGCCCCCAAGTTTCGCCCCGAGGTCGGCGCCGCGGACCTGGGTGGAGGCGAGTGGCTGGGCGGGTTTTTCTGTCCCTGTCACGGCTCCAAGTTCGATCTCTCCGGACGCGTCTATAACAGTGCCCCGGCATCGACCAACCTGGTGATTCCGCCCTACTTTTACGAGAGCGACACCGTCATGGTAATTGGCATGGACGCGGAGGCAGCCTGATGATCAATATGCTTGTTGGATTGCGGGACTGGGTGGACGAGCGCCTGCCGATCATGCGCGCGTGGAACACCCACATGGGTCAGTACTACGCGCCCAAGAACTTCAACCTCTGGTACTACTTCGGGGTGCTCTCCCTGCTGGTGCTGGTCAACCAGCTGCTCACCGGCATCTGGCTGACCATGAACTACACGCCCAGCGCGGAAGAGGCCTTTGCCTCCGTCGAGTACATCATGCGCGACGTCGACTTCGGCTGGATGCTGCGCTACATGCACTCCACCGGCGCCTCCGCCTTCTTCGTGGTCGTCTACCTGCACATGTTCCGCGCCCTGATTTACGGCTCCTACAAGAAACCGCGTGAGCTGATCTGGATTTTTGGCATGCTGATCTTCGTGGTTCTGATGGCAGAGGCCTTCGTGGGCTATGTACTGCCCTGGGGCCAAATGTCCTATTGGGGAGCCCAGGTGATCATCTCCCTGTTCGGCGCCATTCCGGTGGTCGGCGAGGGTCTGGTCACCTGGATTCGCGGCGACTACCTCATTTCCGGCGTTACCCTGAACCGCTTCTTTGCCCTGCACGTTGTCGCCCTGCCCATTGTCCTGCTGGCGCTGGTGGTATTGCACCTGCTCGCCCTGCACGAGGTGGGCTCGAACAATCCCGATGGCGTGGAGATCAAAAAGAAGAAGGGCCCTGATGGCATCCCGCTGGACGGCGTGGCCTTCCACCCCTACTACACGGTGCACGACCTGCAGGCGATAGGCGTGTTCCTGTTCATTTTCTGCGCCGTCATGTTCTTCATGCCGGAAATGGGCGGCTTCTTCCTCGAGTACGCCAATTTCGAAGAGGCGAACCCGCTGAAAACCCCGGATCATATCGCGCCGGTGTGGTACTTCACTCCCTTCTACTCCGTGCTGCGTGCGGTGCCGGACAAGTTCTGGGGCTTCGTGGCCTTTGCCGCCTCAGTAGCGATTCCGTTCCTGTTGCCGTGGCTGGATCGCAACCCGGTCAAGTCCTGGCGCTATCGCGGTAACCTCAACAAGATCATGCTGGTACTGTTTGTGGCGTCCTTCCTGATCCTCGGGGTCCTCGGCGTCAGGGCGCCCACACCGGAACGGACCTTCCTGGCCCAGATCTGCTCGGTATTCTACTTTGCCTTCTTCCTGCTGATGCCTGTCTGGTCGACGCTGGACAAGACCAAGCCCGTACCGGAGCGCGTCACCATGGACGGCGGTATTGGATTCTGGGGCAGTGTGGGTGGCCTGGCCCTGATTCTGGCGCTCACTATCCTGCCGCTGAAAGCGGTGGGCGCGGGGGGGGAGTTCAACTGCGGCACTATCCCCTGTGATGAGATCAGCGTTGATCCGGCGGACAAGCCCTCCTTGCAAAACGGGGCCAAGCTGTACATGAACTACTGCATGGCCTGTCACTCGATGAAGTTTTCCCGCTACAACCGTGTGGCCGCCGACCTCGACATTCCCGAGGACCTGTTCGCGGAAAACCTGATCTTTGATCCCGATGTGCGCATTGGTTCGCTGATGGACAACGCCATGGACGATGCGCTGGCCAAGGTCTGGTTCGGGGTTACCCCGCCTGACCTGACCCTGGTCGCGAGGGCGCGCCAGCCAGATTGGCTGTATACCTACCTGCGTACCTTTTACAAGGACGACAGCCGTCCGTACGGTGTCAACAACAAGGTATTCAAGGATGTGGGCATGCCCCATGTCCTGCTCGGGCTGCAAGGCCTGCAGGAGTGCGCCATGGGTCCGGGCAAAGCTGATAACGGCGGCG
>NZ_JAVKCQ010000141.1:0-25212 GCF_040222615.1 Haliea sp. | reverse complement strand
ACTACTGCAATTTCAGCCTGTTCCAGTCGCTGCCGGATATCTGGGCCATCGACCAGCTGTTCCCTATCATGCCCCTGCACCGCTTGCAGGAAGAGCCGACGCGCCGCGGCATGCTCGCGGATCTCACCTGCGACTGCGACGGCAAGATCGACAAGTTCTCCCTGCCCGCGGGCACCAGCAGCACCTTGCCGCTGCACGGCCTGCAGGACGATGATGACTATACCCTGGGCGTGTTCCTCGTCGGGGCCTATCAGGAGACCCTGGGGGATCTGCACAACCTGTTCGGCGACACCAACGTGGTCAACGTGGCGGTCAATCCTGACGGCAGCTTCGACTTCGCCCGTGAATTCCACGGCGACAGCATCGCCGACGTGCTGAGCTACGTCGAATATGAGCCCAAGCACATGCAGGAACAGTTCCGCCAGGTGGCGGAAAGCGCGGTGCGCAGCGGCCGCATCTCGGTTGCCGAGCGCCAGGAGATCCTGCGCGCCTTCCGCGACAGCCTGCAGGGCTACACCTACTTCGAGCACCACTGATCCAGGCAGCAAAAAAGGAGCACAGATATGTCCAAAGTGATAATCATCGGCGCCGGTGGCGTCGGCGCGGTGGTGGCGCACAAGTGTGCGCAACTGCCGGAAGTGTTCACCGATATCCTGCTGGCCAGCCGCACCGAGTCCAAGTGCAAGGCTATCGCCGCCCAGGTCTCAAGGCCTATTCGCACCGCCCGGGTGGATGCGGACAATGTGGCCGAGCTCACCGCCCTGCTCAAGGCCGAGCAGCCGCTGCTGGTGATCAACGTGGCGCTGCCGTACCAGGATCTCACCATCATGGATGCCTGCCTGGCGGCCGGTGTGCACTATCTCGATACCGCCAACTACGAGCCGCCGGATACGGCGAAGTTCGAGTATCACTGGCAGTGGGCCTACCAGGACCGCTTCCGTGATGCCGGCCTCACTGCGGTCCTCGGCAGCGGCTTCGATCCGGGCGCCACCAATATTTTCACCGCCTACCTTGCCAAACATTATTTCGACGAGATCAGCGAGCTCGACATCATCGACGTCAACGGCGGCGACCACGGCTATCCCTTCGCGACCAACTTCAATCCGGAGATCAATATCCGCGAAGTCAGCGCCGAATGCCGGCACTGGGAGGGCGGCCAGTTCGTCACCACGCCGCCCATGTCCAAGCAGGCGCGCTTCGACTGTCCCGAGGATGTCGGCGCCTTCAACATCTATCGTATGTACCACGAGGAACTGGAATCCCTGAGCAAGCATTTCCCGGGCCTGAAGCGCGCCCAGTTCTGGATGAGCTTCTCGGAGAATTACCTCAAGCATCTGGAAGTGCTGCGCAATGTGGGCATGACCGGCATCGAACCGGTGGATTACCAGGGACACAAGATCGTGCCCATCCAGTTCCTGGCATCATTGCTGCCTGACCCTTCCACGCTCGGGCCGCGCACCAAGGGCAAGACCTGTATCGGGTGCATCGTGCGCGGGACCAAGGATGGCGTGGAGAGAGTGATGTACCTGTACAACATCAGCGACCACCAGGAGTGCTACCGGGAGGTGCAGTCCCAGGCGATTTTCTACACCACTGGCGTGCCGGCGGTGATCGGCGCCAAGATGATCCTCGAGGGGCACTGGCGTGAACCCGGGGTGTGGAATGTTGAACAGCGCGATCCGGACCCGTTCATGGCGGACATGAATCGCTATGGCCTGCCGTGGACAGTGGTCGAACTGGACCCGTCCTTCCGCCTCGACGTGGTCAAGGGACAGGAAATCTAGGGTGCAGATTTTCCAGTTCACGGACTTCAGCAAGCTGGATCTCGCGCGGCTTCCGTCCCCCTGCTACGTAATCGACGAGGTGGCGGTGGAGCGCAACCTGGCCATCCTGCAGCAGGTGGCCGAAGCCAGCGGCGCGAAGGTGCTGGCGGCGCTGAAGGCCTTCTCCTGCTGGCGCCTGGGAGAGCTGACAGCGCGCTACCTGAGCGGTAGCTGTGCCAGTGGCCTGCACGAGGCGCGGCTGGGCTACGAAGATTATCGCGGCACGGACGAGAGCGGCGAGGTCCATGTATTCGGAGCCGGCTACCACGAGGCCGACCTGCGCGAGATCCTGCAGATCGCGCACCACGTGGTGTTCAACAGCTGTGCCCAGTGGGTCCGTTTCCGGCCCCTGTGCCTGGCAGCCCAGCGCGAGCGCCCGGCGCTGCGTTTTGGCTTGCGGATCAACCCGGAACACTCCGAGGGCGATGTCCCGATCTATGACCCCTGCGCACCTGGTTCGCGGCTCGGCATTCCGCGTTCACAGCTGGACGTCGATACCCTGGAGGGGATCACCGGGCTGCATTTCCACACGCTTTGCGAACATGATTTTCCGCCCCTGCAGCGCACTCTGGCGGCGGTGGAGGCCAAATTCGGCGATCTCCTGCCGCAGATGGAGTGGGTTAATTTCGGCGGCGGCCACCACATCACCCGTCCGGGCTACCAGATCGACGACCTCGTGAACTGCGTTCGGGACTTCGCCGAACGCCATCAGGTGCAGGTCTACCTGGAGCCGGGGGAGGCGGTGGCTATCGGCACCGGCGTGTTGGTCACGGAAGTGCTGGATTTGACCTGGAATGCGCTGGACCAGGCCATTCTCGACTGCTCCGCCACCTGCCACATGCCGGATACCCTGGAAATGCCTTACCGGGCCGAGCTGCTGGGAGCGGGGGCGGCGGGAGACCTGTCGCATACCTACCGACTCGGCGGGCTGACCTGTCTCGCCGGGGACGTTATCGGCGACTACAGCTTTCCGGCGCCGCTGCAGATCGGCCAGCGCCTGGTATTCAGTGACATGGCGCACTACACCATGGTGAAGACCAGCACCTTCAACGGCACCCGGCTACCAGCCATCGCACTCTGGAATTCCGCTACCGGCGCCCTGGAAGTGGTGCGCGAGTTCGGTTACGAGGACTTTCGCGGCCGCCTGAGCTGAACAGATGCAGCGGCTACGGCGGTTGTCCCCCGGGCTGCGGGGCGGGCACGGTGAATGGCCGAAAAGTCCAGATACCCCAAAAGGGCTTCTTCCAAGCGCTCCGTGGCCCTGCTACGATTGTCCGCCCACACAGGCATTAAGGTGGCGATCTGATGTTTGATCGAAACAAGAACAAAGCGCCGGCGGAGCCGCCGGCACCGGAACCCGTGGCGGCCCCCAGACCGCCGGAAGCCCCGCCCACGCCCAAACCCGCCGTCTCGAGGAGCACCGCCATGATTGGACCGAGCATTCATATCAAAGGCACCGTGACCGGTGGCGAGGACCTGTTGATCCAGGGCAAAGTAGAAGGCACGATTGATCTCGGGGAACACGAAGTCTCGGTCGGGCAGTCCGGCAAGGTTACCGCGGACATCAAGGCCAAGACGGTGAAGATCGAGGGCGAAGTGGCCGGCGATGTCAGCGGCAGCGAGAAGGTCGTGATTGCCAAATCCGGTCGGGTACGCGGCAATATAGTGGCGCCGCGGGTCACGCTTGAGGATGGCGCTATCTTCAAGGGCAGCATCGACATGGATCCAGGCGACACCCGCACGGTCCAGGCCCCGTCCAAGGCAGACAAGCCCTCCGCCCCCGCAGCACCGGCTGGCAACCCGGGTCTGGACCTGAAGCACGGTTGAGCCCCATGGTCCCGTTCCCGGCCGGGATGGCACTGCGCCTGCCCGGATAGTGAGCACCCGGAGTCAGTCGTCGACGCTGCTTGCTGCGGCATTGCAGCGCATGGAGGAAGGGGAGCGGATCACGGTGCTGGATGTGGGCCCTGCGCTACCGGAGACGGTGGCGTTTTTTTCCGCTGCGCCCTGTACCCTGCACATCGTCGACCTGTTCAGCGCGCTGCCACTGTCGGCCGGGGACGCTGATCCGAGCTTTGGCGAGCAGCTGGAGGCGCTACTGTCCCTGCCGCCGGACATCCGGTTCGATATTTGCCTGTTCTGGGACCTGTTCAACTACCTGCCCGAGGCCGCCGCCAGATCCCTGCTGCAGCTGCTGCGACCTCACCTCCATGCCGGGACCCGGGCCCACGCCTTTGGCGTCCACAAGCGCGGTGCGCCGGAGGAGTCACGGATTCACGGGATCCAGAGTGCGGATACGCTGAGCCTGAGGCCGCGGCGGCAACCGCTAGCCGGCTATGCGCCCATGCCCCAGGCCCAGCTGCAGGCGGTGCTGGCCGACTTCCGCTTTGAGCGCAGCGTGCTGCTGGCGGACAGTCGGCTGGAGCTGCTGCTCAGGCGGCGCTGACCACGTCCACCTGCACCGCTGCGATACGCTTGCCTTCCTCGGCGCTGTTCTGGAACTCCACGATCTGGTCGAAGTTCATGTAGCGGTAGATCTCCGCCGACATGGCATCGAGCTTGCTCGCGAACTGCAGGTACTCCTCCGGCGTCGGCAGCTTGCCGAGAATTGCCCCCACCGCCGCCAGTTCCGCCGAGGTCAGGTAGACGTTGGCGCCGTCGCCGAGCCGGTTGGGGAAGTTGCGGGTGGAGGTGGAGAGAACGGTGCTGTTCGCTGCCACCCGGGCCTGGTTGCCCATGCACAGGGAGCAGCCGGGCATTTCGGTGCGGGCACCGGCGCGACCGAAGATATTGTAGTAGCCCTCTTCCATCAGCAGGTGCTGGTCCATCCGCGTGGGGGGTGAGATCCACATGCGGGTGGAAATGCTGCCTTTGTGCTGGTCCAGCAGCTTGCCGGCGGCGCGGAAGTGGCCGATGTTGGTCATGCAGCTGCCGATGAAGACTTCGTCCACCTTGTCACCGGCGACCGCGGACAGCAGACGGGCGTCGTCGGGGTCGTTGGGCGCGCAGACAATGGGTTCTTTCACCTCTGCCAGGTCGATTTCAATGACCGCCGCGTATTCGGCGTCGGCATCAGCCTGCATCAGGCTGGGGTTGGCCAGCCACTCTTCCATCTTGCGGGCGCGGCGCTCCAGGGTGCGGGCGTCACCGTAGCCCTCGGCAATCATGGCCCGCAGCAGGACCACGTTGGAGCGCAGGTATTCGCCAATGGTGTCTTCGTCCAGGGCGATGGTGCAGCCGGCGGCGGAGCGCTCGGCCGAGGCATCCGACAGCTCGAAGGCCTGTTCCACGGTCAGGCCGGACAGGCCCTCGATTTCCAGGATGCGGCCGGAAAAGATATTCTTCTTGCCCTTTTTCTCCACCGTCAGCAGGCCCTGCTGGATGGCGTAGTAGGGGATGGCGTGCACCAGGTCACGGAGGGTGATGCCGGGCTGCATTTTGCCCTTGAAGCGCACCAGTACGGATTCCGGCATGTCCAGCGGCATGACGCCGGTGGCGGCGGCAAAGGCCACCAGGCCGGAACCCGCGGGGAAGGAAATGCCCATCGGGAAACGGGTATGGCTGTCGCCACCGGTACCCACGGTGTCGGGCAGCAGCATGCGGTTCAACCAGCTGTGAATGATGCCATCGCCCGGGCGCAGGGAGACACCGCCGCGGGTCATGATGAAGTCGGGCAGAGAGTGCTGGGTGTCGATGTCCACCGGCTTGGGGTAGGCGGCGGTGTGACAGAAGGACTGCATCACCAGGTCCGCGGAGAAGCCCAGGCAGGCCAGGTCCTTGAGCTCGTCCCGGGTCATCGGGCCGGTGGTGTCCTGGGAGCCGACCGTGGTCATGCGCGGTTCACAGTAGGTGCCGGGACGCACGCCGTCCACACCGCAGGCGCGGCCGACCATTTTCTGCCCCAGAGTGAAGCCCTTGCCGCTGTCGCCAGGGACTTCCGGGGTGCGGAACAGGGTGGAGCGGGGCAGGCCCAGGGCCTCCCGGGCGCGGGTGGTGAGGCCGCGGCCAATGATCAGGTTGATGCGGCCGCCGGCGCGCACTTCGTCCAGCAGCACGTCAGACTTGAGCGCGAACTCCGACAGCACCGCGCCGGACTCTGACAGGATCTTGCCGTCATAGGGGCGCACTTCGATGACGTCGCCCATGTTCAGCTCATCCACCGGCGCTTCAAACACCAATGCCCCGGCGTCTTCCATGGTGTTGTAGAAAATCGGCGCCACCTTGCCGCCGATGCAGATGCCGCCACCCTTCTTGTTGGGTACGCCGGGCATGTCCTCGCCAAAGAACCACAGCACCGAGTTGGTGGCGGACTTGCGTGAGGAGCCGGTGCCAACCACGTCGCCGACGAAGGCGACCGGCAGACCCTTGGCCTGCAGCTCGGCGATCTGGCTCATGGGGCCGGTGACGCCTTGCTCTTCCGGGGTCAGGCCATCGCGGGTCATTTTGTACATGGCCAGCGCGTGCAGGGGGATATCCGGGCGCGACCAGGCATCGGGGGCGGGGGAGAGGTCGTCGGTGTTGGTCTCGCCGGTGACCTTGAACACGGCTACCTTGATCGATGCCGGAACTTCCGGGCGACCGGTGAACCATTCGCCTTCGGCCCAGGATTCCAGCACTTCTTTCGCGTTCGCGTTGCCGGCCTTGGCCATCTCTTCCACATCGTGGAAAGCGTCGAATACCAACAGGGTGTGCTTGAGCTCGGTGGCCGCCAGGGCGCCCAGCTTGGCATCGGGCAGCAGGCCGACCAGGGTCTCGATATTGTAGCCACCGTGCATGTTCCCCAGCAGTGTGACAGCGGCTGCGCGGTCGATCAGCGGGCATTCAGTCTCGCCCTTGGCGACAGCGGACAGGAAGCCGGCCTTGACGTAGGCGGCCTCGTCCACGCCCGGTGGCACGCGGGTGGTAATCAGGTCCAGCAGAAACTCTTCCTCCCCGGCGGGGGGCGTCTTCAGGAGTTCTACCAGGGAGGCAACCTGCTCGGCGCTCAGGGGCTTGGGCGGAATGTTGAGGGCGGCCCTTTCGGCCACGTGTTCGCGATAGGCTTCTAGCACAGTAAAGCTCCTTGTTGCGGTGACGGGTGGCCCTGCGGGCAGGCCTGGTGGCTGCATCCGCTGCCGTGGAAACAGGTGGCGCAGTATAGCCCAGCGCCGGTGCAAGATAAATCGGCGCTATCCTTATACCGTGCATTCAGGCGGTCGATGGCTTACACTTCCAAACCGTAACTGGCCCCGTTTTTCCGCTTCTACCTATGCTTAGAACCGTCGTCAAGACGCCCTGTATCGGCGTTTGCTCCACCGGCATCGGCGATGCCGTATGCCGCGGCTGCAAGCGTTTCAGCCATGAGGTTATCAACTGGAACGGCTACACGCACGAGCAGAAGCTGGCGATTGACGGGCGCCTGGCGGACTTCCTCTCGCGCTGTGTCAGCAACAAGCTGGCGGTGGTTGACAGCGCCCTGTTGCAATGGCAATTGCAGGTACAGCAGTTGCGCTTCAACCCCGACCACGACGAGTACTGCCAGGTCTTCAGCCTGCTGAAGGCGGGCGCCGGACAGATTGCGCGCACCGAGGATTTCGGCTTTACCGTATTCGGGGAGTTCCGCGAGCTGGCTCTGCCGCAGCTGCGCGACCTGATCGACCAGGAGTTCTATATCCTCTCCGAAGCCTACTACGAGCGCTACATGCGCACCCCGGACCTGTTCGGCGGAGAGGGTCACTGATGCCGGATGTCGATGCCCTGCTGGCGCCGGTGCGGGCGTTTTTGCCCTGTGCAACGCCGGCGGTCTGGGTCGAATGGGCTCTGGACCACCCCGGACTGCTGCTGGTGGACCATGCCAACTGCGAGAAGAAGGCCGCGTCCACGGCGCTTAACCTGATGTACCGCTACGTCGACCAGCCGCGATTGCTGCAGAAACTGTCCCGGCTGGCGCGGGAAGAGCTGCGCCATTTCGAGCAGGTATTTGCCCTCATGCAGAAACGCGGGGTGGCGTACCCACAACTGAGCGCGTCACGCTATGCCGGGGAGTTGCGCCGGCAGGTGCGGGGGAGCGAACCGGGACGGCTGGTGGACACACTGCTGGTGGGCGCGCTGATCGAAGCCCGCTCCTGCGAACGGTTTGCGGCGCTGATCCCGGTGCTGGATGCGGAGCTGGCGGACTTCTACTCCTCACTGTTGAAATCCGAGGCGCGTCACTTCGAAGACTACCTGGGGCTGGCGGCCGGGCTTGCCACGGCGGCGGAAATAGCCGGGCGCCTGGCGGTCCTGCGCGCCTGCGAAGCGGCGCTTATCGAGAGCGAGGACAGCGAATTTCGCTTCCACAGCGGTGTGCCGGGCCCAGCAGTGAGTCGCAACATAACCTCACCCTGGGTTTAAGTTTAATCTGTATGTTATTGTTTTATCTCAAAATTAATTAACGAAATATCGTCCGGGGTGGCTTCGATGTACCAGCCTTCCCGGTCCCAGTCGCCGAGTACCCAGCGGGTGCCGGCCGGGTGCTTGTGGCGCGCCGGACGATGGGTGTGGCCGTGGATCATCTGCCGCACCTCGTGGTCCAACAGAGCGCGATCGACCTCGCTCGGCGTGACATCCATGATGTCCTCTGCCTTGTTGCTGTTGGCCTCGCGGCTGCGATTGCGCAGTTCCCTGGCCAGGGTCCTGCGTTCTTCCAGTGAGCGGGCCAGCAGCTCGGTCTGCCACGCGCGGGTGCGGGTGGTTTTGCGAAAAGCCTGGTATTCCGTGTCCCGTGTGCAAAGGCTGTCACCGTGCAGTAGCAGGGTCGGTTCGCCGTACAGGTTCACCACGCGGGGATCGCCCAGCAGCTTGCCACCCACCTGCTGGCAGAACTCTTTGCCGAGCAGGAAATCCCGGTTGCCCTGCATGAGGTACAGGCGGGGGCCAGCGGCGCTGAAGCGCTTGAGCATTTCCTTTACTTCCCGCGCCAGGGATGAGTCGTCATCATCGCCGATCCAGACTTCGAACAGGTCGCCGAGGATGTACAGCGCGTCACAGTCCTGGTGCTCCAGCAGGAAGCGGCGCAGCGCCCGGACCACGGCCGGGCGGGTTGCTTCCAGGTGCAGGTCGGAAATGAAGTAGGTCGCAGGCACTGCGGCCTCTGCCTCAGTCCTGGGTGATCTCGATGGTCTGGATGATGACCGGATCCACCGGCACGTCCTGGTGGCCGGCGCGGCTGGTGGTGGGCAACACGCGGATCTTGTTCAGCACTTCCTCGCCGCCGGTAACCTTGCCGAACACGGCGTAGCCCCAGCCCTGGGGGTTCTTGCCGCTGTGGTTGAGAAAGTCGTTGTCCTTCACATTGATGAAGAACTGGGCCGTGGCCGAGTGGGGATCCATGGTGCGGGCCATGGCGATGGTGCCAAAATCGTTCTTCAGGCCGTTGTCGGCTTCATTGGTAATGGGCGCCCCGGCCGGCTTCTGCCGCATATCGGTGTCGAAGCCGCCACCCTGGATCATGAAGTTGTCAATGACGCGGTGGAAAATGGTGCCGTCGTAGTACCCTTCGCTGGCGTACTTGAGGAAGTTGGCCACGGTGGCGGGGGCCTTTTCCGCATCCAGGGTGAGGGTGATGTCGCCAAAGGTGGTTTTGATGATGACCATTGCAGAGACCGTCGCTGTCGAAAAAGAGTGCGCAATGATACGGGCTTTTCCCGGCCAGTAAAACACGGCGTGCGCGACAATAGCCTTCCCGACCGCAGCAAAGTCCTGTAAGGCCTTCCCGACAGGCAGTATAATGCCCGGTTTTTGGAGTCGACCCGGACCGCATGGATATCAAGCCCGCCAACAACTTCCTCCAGACACTGATCGCGGACGACCTGGCCGCAGGCCGGGTACAGGAGGTGGTCACCCGCTTTCCGCCGGAGCCCAATGGCTACCTGCACGTGGGGCACGCCAAGTCCATTTGCCTGAACTTCGGCCTGGCAGAGCGCTTTGGGGGCCGCTGCAACCTCCGTTTTGACGATACCAACCCGGAAAAAGAGAGCCAGGAATTCATTGAGTCCATCCAGGCCGACGTGCGCTGGCTGGGGTATCAGTGGGCAGGGGAGGTGCGCTATGCCTCCAGCTACTTCCAGCAGCTCTATGACTGGGCCCTGCACCTGGTGCGCAACGGCGATGCCTATGTCTGTGACCTCAACGCCGAACAGGCCAGGGAGTACCGGGGCACCCTGACCGAGCCCGGCCGCAACAGTCCCTTCCGGGAGCGGTCTGTGGAGGAGAATCTGGATCTGCTGGCGCGGATGAGGGCCGGCGAGTTTGACGAGGGCAGCAGGGTGCTGCGGGCCAGGATCGACATGGCCGCGCCGAACATGAACCTGCGCGACCCCATTCTCTATCGCATACGCAAGGCAGTGCACCACCAGACCGGAAGCGAGTGGGTCATCTACCCTACCTATGATTTCGCCCATGGCCAGGAAGATGCGATCGAGGGTATTACCCACTCCGTCTGCACCCTGGAATTCGAGGACCACCGTCCCCTCTATGACTGGTTCATCGAGCACCTGCCGGTGCCGTCGCGACCGCGGCAGTACGAGTTCGGACGCCTGAACCTGAACTACACCGTCACCAGCAAGCGCAAGCTCAAGCAGCTGGTGGACGACGGCGTGGTCAACGGCTGGGACGACCCGCGCATGCCCACCATCGCCGGCATGCGCCGCCGCGGGTTTACCCCGGCGGCCATCCGCCGCTTCTGCGACATGATCGGTGTTACCCGCAGTGACGGCGTGGTGGATGTGGCGATGCTGGAGCACGCTATTCGCGATGACCGCAACGACAACGCCCCCCGTGCCCTGTGCGTCCTCAACCCGCTGAAACTGGTGCTGACGGACCTCGCGGCGGACCACCAGCAAACGCTGAGTGCGCCCGCGCACCCGACCCGGGAAGAACTGGGCAGTCGCCAGCTGCCGTTCACCCGCGAGTTGTACATCGATGCCGATGACTTCCGGGAAGAGGCCAACAAGAAGTACAAGCGACTGGTGCTGGGCAAGCGGGTGCGGCTGCGCAACGCCTGCGTGGTCGAGGCCACGAACGTGGTCAAGGACGCTGCCGGCAATATCACCGAAGTACACGCGGTGACGATCCCCGATACCTTCGGTGAAGATCCCGCCGACGGCATCAAGCCCAAGGGCGTGATCCAGTGGGTGTCCGCCAGCGCCGGGCGACGCGCTACCGTACGGCTGTACGACCGCCTTTTTACCCACGAGGCGCCTGACCGCGGTGACAACGCCTATATGGATTTCCTCAACCCGGAGTCGCTGAAGGTCGTGGAGAATGCCTGGATCGAGCCGGGGCTGGCAGACGCCGCACCCGAGCAGGGCTTCCAGTTCGAGCGCGAGGGATACTTCGTGGCGGACCGCTATGAGCACACGCCTGAGCGCCCCGTATTCAACCGTACCATCGGGTTGCGCGACACCTGGAGCGCGGGCGGCGGAGACCAGGGATGAGCATTACCGTCTACAACACCCTGAGTGCGCGCAAGGAACCCTTCGTGCCGCTGGAGCCCGACACCGTCACCATGTACGTGTGCGGGCCCACGGTCTACAACCTCGCCCACATCGGCAATGCCCGTCCGGTGGTGGTTTTCGATGTGCTGTTCCGACTGTTGCAGACCCAGTACGGCAAAGTGATCTATGCCCGCAATATCACTGATGTCGACGACAAGATCATCGCCGCTGCCCGGGACACCGGTCGCGGGATCGAGGAAGTGACGGAGGAGTTTACCGCCAAGTACCGTGAGGATATGGCGGCCCTGAATGCCCTGCCGCCCACGCTTGAGCCCCACGCCACCCACAATATCGACGCCATGATCGCCCTGACCAGCACCCTGATCGACAAGGGCCACGCCTACGAGAGCCAGGGTCACGTCCTGTTTGCGGTGGAGTCCATGCCCGACTACGGGCGTCTGTCCAAACGCTCCCTGGACGACATGCTGGCCGGCGCGCGGGTGGAGGTGGCGGACTATAAACGCCACCCGGGCGATTTTGTGTTGTGGAAGCCCGCGGCTGCGGAGGACCCCGGCTGGGACAGCCCCTGGGGACGGGGCAGGCCGGGCTGGCACCTGGAGTGTTCGGCCATGATCCGCGCCCACCTGGGGGAGACCATCGATATCCACGGCGGCGGCCGGGATCTCATTTTCCCCCATCACGAAAATGAAATCGCCCAGAGCCGCTGCGCCCACGGCGGCGACTATGTGCGCTACTGGATGCACAATGCCTACCTGGACATCGACGGTGAGAAAATGTCCAAATCCCTGGGCAATTTCCGCACCGTGCGCGAGCTGCTGGGCCACTACCGCGGCGAAGTGCTGCGCTTTGCCCTGCTCTCGGCCCACTACCGGTCGCCGCTGAACTTCTCCGCGGAGCTGCTGGACCAGGCGGAAGCGACCCTGGCCGCGTTCTATAACGCCCTGCGTGCGGTTCAGGAGCTGCCGGCAGAGGATGCGGCAGTGGAGCTCGCCGATGAACCCTTCTATCGGGCGCTGGAGGATGATCTCAACACGCCACTGGCGATTGCCGAGCTGCATGCGCTGGTCAAGCAGCTGCACAAGGCGGCGGATGCAGACCTGCCGCGGCTGAAGGCACGTATCCTGGCGGCCGGGGCATTGCTCGGCATCCTGCAGCAGGATCCCCGGGAATGGCTGCAGGGCGGGGCGGGAGAGGAACTGGTCGACGCCGAGGCGATTGAGGCGTTGATTGCCGAGCGCCAGCAGGCCAAGGCGGACAAAAACTACGCGCGCGCCGATGCCATTCGCGCCGAGTTGCTGGCGGCCGGGGTGGAACTGGAGGATTCCCGCGAGGGGACACGCTGGCGGCGGGTGTAAGCCGGGGCGCCCTCCACGGGGCGCGCCGCACACCACCAGGGACTGGGCTCAGCCCAGGGACTTCTCCCCGGATATGACGCTCTGCAGGATCAGCGTATTGATGGTCATTGGTCCCACGCCGCCGGGCACCGGGGTGTAGGCGCTGGCCTTCTCCACCAGTGGTCCCAGTTCGACATCGCCCACCCCGCCGGGGTGGTAGCCGGCGTCCACCACCACCGCGCCCGGTTTGACCCAGTCGGCGCGGATAAACTCCGGCTTGCCCACGGCTCCCACCAGGATATCCGCCTGCGCTACCAGGGCGGGCAGGTCCCGGGTGCGGGAATGGCAGATGGTGACCGTGGCATTCTTCTGCAGCAGCATCATCGCCATCGGTTTGCCCAGGATCGGGCTGCGGCCGACGACCACCGCGTGCTTGCCTTCAATGTCGATTCCGTAGTGTTCCAGCATACGCATGATGCCCTGGGGGGTGGCGCAACCATAGGCGTCCTCGCCCATGGCCATGCGGCCAAAGCCCAGGCAGGTCACGCCATCGACATCCTTCTCCAGGGCGATGGCGTCGAAACAGGTGCGCTCATCGATCTGCGCGGGCACCGGGTGCTGCAGCAGAATGCCGTGGACCTCCGGGTTGGCGTTCAGTTCGTGGATCCTGGCCAGCAGGGCCTCGGTGGACGTGGAGGCGGGCAGTTCCACCGCCAGCGATTCCATGCCCACCCGGCGGCAGGCGTTGCCTTTCATCTTCACGTAGGTCGCCGACGCGGGATCGTCGCCCACCAGGATGGTGGCGAGAATAGGGGTCTTGCCCCCGGATTTGGCCTTGATCTGCTCGACGCGGGCAAGCAGGTCGGCCTCGGTTTGGGCCGCGAGGGTCTTGCCGTCCAGAACCAGTGCTGACATGGGCTGTGTTTCCTGTGTTGGCGAACTGTGGAGGGCGCGTATTGTCCCATGCAGTGCCTGTAAATGGGAGAGGCACGCCGGGTGAAACCCGCGTAAAATCACCAAGATGGCGTTGACGGCTCGCCGGGGGCTGAGTATCATGCGCCTCCTGAAAACGGGTGGCTCATTGCAGCCCGCAGGATCATCGGGGTATAGCGCAGTCTGGTAGCGCGCCTGCTTTGGGAGCAGGATGTCGGGAGTTCGAATCTCTCTACCCCGACCAACTTATGGCCACAGCTGTCAGGTTGGTTAAGCAGTTTTCAGACTTTGCAGTGGTGGCCGTAGCTCACGTGGTAGAGCACCGGATTGTGGCTCCGGAGGTAGCGGGTTCGAGACCCGTCGGCCACCCCATCCCTCTTTGTCCTGTAGTCTTTGCACCCGGCGACCGCTTTCTTCGCGCCCGCGATGCTACAATCTCACGCTTCCGGGGGTATAGCTCAGCTGGATAGAGCAACGGCCTTCTAATCCAATCGACCCCATTTCCCCGTATCCCGCGCCAAATCTGGCTTTCCTCCCAATATCCACCCTAAGTTACTGATTTACATTAAGAATACTCATTCTAAGCAAGTACAACGGCCTATAAAGCAGTATAGACTTTCTATCCCTAGCTAAGTTAAAGTGCTAACAGAAAGTACTAACACGGACTGCGGCCATGACCAAACTCCCGACCAGACTTGAGTTCACCGACCGTTTCGTCAGGGGGGTCAAGGTTGAGGCCCGTACCCTGTTCTCTGATGAGAGCTGGCGACCCGATCTGAAGCGCAAGAGGCGCGGCCTTCTATTAATGGTAGAGCCGTCAGGAACAAAGACTTGGTATATCCGCAAGCGTGAAGATGGGAAGCGCGTCATGCGCTCTGTGGGCGAGTTCCCCCAGGTTGGGGTAGCTGGTGCCCGTGAGCGTTACGACGATGTAGAGGATCACCCCGGCAGTCTGAGCGAGGCCGTTCAATCTGTTCTCGGGCTGGATCAGCCGAAGGTCGATCAGCTGACTGTCCGGCGGCTGGTCAACAGGTATATTGAGCAGGAAGCCGAGCCATTCAACCGCGACTGGAAGAATCAGGAGCGCACCCTCAATACCGAGCTGGTGGCGCGTCATGGCGACCTGCCAGCCGATCAACTGACCGCCGAGCATGTTCTCGGTATCGTGCAGGCCGCTCTGGACCGTGGAGCGCCCCGTGTGGCCCAAGAAGCTTTGAAGCAGACCAAGAGCCTGTATAACTGGGCGATGGGGCGCAAGCGCGTTAGGCGGCGCGAGGTGGCCAAGGCCGACGCCAAGACCGCAACCCATAGAACCGCAATCCTCGACATTGCCCGCAACCCGGCAGAGGGCATTGTTGCCCCAACCTACAAGGCCCGTAGTTACCACATGGAAGGTAAGACACTGGAAGGGTTCCAGTCGGTACTGCGGGAGTCCAAGTTGCGCGAGGATATAAAGCACATCCTCCTGTTGCAGATGATGACCTTCTGCCGCGTCGGAGAGGTGGCGGGGGCCAGCTGGTCAGAGTTCGACCTTCGCAACAAGGTTTGGACTATCCCGGCTGAGCGGTACAAGACTGGCAGGGAACACATTGTCATGCTCCCCAAGCAAGCCGTTACTCTATTGAAGTCCCTCCCGCGCCATGAATCAGGGTACTTGTTCCCCCAGCCCCGTGCCCCGCGTCCGATTGCGTCCGATGTTGTCGGCAAGGAGATCAACAAGCGCCGCAAGGACATGAAGCTGCACAAGGACTTTTCCAGCCATGCACTAAGGCACAGCGGGCTAACGTGGCTTGCAGCTAACCATTGCCCCCATGAGGTCAGGGAACGGCTTCTAGGGCATGTTGTGGACAGTTCCGGCGATATGTCACAGCGTTATCAACACCATGAGTTTATGACCGAGCGTCGGGAGTGGACGCAAAAATGGTGCGATTACCTGGAGAGCGGAAAATGAAGTCAAAGCGCATCTCTGACCGTGAGATTCTTGAGCAGCAACTTCACTGGAGTGAGGAGATAGTCAGCGGTACATACCCTGTTCAAGATGCCATCCGAAACCAATGCGTCCTACTTGTGGAGTGGACCCGACGCCAGCGGAAAGCGCAGGGTGAAATATCACAGGCATGGGAAGACAGGGAGCGGGCAGCACGGCAGATCGTTCGAGTATTGAATCAGGCCAAGCGGGCATCGTCTAAAGGCGATCCCGTGGCCGCGACTCACAGCGCCGTTACTGCCGGGGGCATGTATTTTGGTTTGAGTCCCGATGATGTAATGATCGATCTTCGCCAGAAATTAGATGAACTGGTTGCAAGGGAGTTGGGGCGTGGTAAGGCGGTTCAAAAGGGGGGCAAGGCAAAGCTGGGTAAGGAAGGCAAGTTGAAGCGCACCTTACGGGCATTGTATGAAACGATGGACCCGTGTGATCTTGGACACCTCATGGCAGAGCTAGAGGCTGATGCACTTGGTAGGGAGTCTGCACTGCATGGTCTGCGAGAGCAAGATGAGAATGTGCTTATCAACCCTGTCGAAGTAATCGCAGATGGAATGCTCTACGATGAAGTCGGCGGGAGACCTGGAAAATATGTCACCGCCAAACGCCTAAACGACATTCTTTCCGAGCTTCGCAAAGAGTAATAGACACGTTTTATCCCGGTTTGCTGAGCATTCCGGGAATTCTCCATTCCTCGCTATTTATTCTATCCCCGTGGCCATAAACACATTGGCATTAACACGGAGCGATAGAGATGGATACAAAACCTCACCCTTGGTCGATCCCCGGACGCGCTGCCCAGGCGGGCGTATGTGTGGCAACGATTTACAACGAGATGAAGCGCGGCAGGCTCAGAGGTCGCAAGGTCGGCGCTCGTACGATCATTCCTGACGACGACTGGAACGAGTACCTGGAGCGCTCCAACCGGAAGACAGTGCAGGGGGTAGCCTGATATGACACTAAACGAAAACGCCCCCACCGAGTGCGAGTCGGTGAAGGGCGCAAAGGTAGCCGGGCTGGCTGAGTCTCATTCTACACTTTGTCGCTGTGGATTCACACTAGAAGAACTTGCAGCACTTCAACACTACTGTCTGAAGTATTCGGCACTCGTGAGATCAGGCCGCACCCCGACGCCAGAACAAGACGCTCGTTTTCTTCGCTATTCAGCCGTCTGTTACAGCACCGGAGCCGCCTATGTTAAACCTTGATGACCTGGACCGCCGCGCCCAAGCGGTAGCACAAGACTTCTATTCAAGTGCCATTGTGCCGACGGAAGGCGCACAGCTCTTGATCGAGGTGGAGTTGTTCCTGGCGCGGTTCGTTGCCTATCCAAGTGAGCATTGCCGGGTAGCACATACCCTGTGGATCGCGCACACACACTTGATGGATGCATGGGACTCAACGCCGAGGATCGGTTTCCTCTCTCCTGAGCCGGGTAGCGGCAAGACTCGCGCATTGGAGATAACCGAGACCCTGGTCCCGAATCCTGTTGAAGCTGTAAATGTTACGCCAGCCTATTTATTTCGGAAGGTTGGCGACGAGAGCGGACCCCCGACCATTCTCTACGATGAGATCGATACAGTCTTTGGCCCCAAAGCCAAAGACAATGAGGAACTTCGTGGTCTATTGAATGCTGGCCACCGTCGCGGAGCTGTTGCAGGTAGATGCACCGTCAGGGGCAAAGAGATTGTTACCGAGGAAATACCGGCTTATTGCGCTGTTGCATTGGCTGGGCTGGGCGGGCTGCCTGACACCATACTGACCCGATCAGTGGTAATCAGAATGCGCCGACGCGCCCCTGGTGAAAAGGTCGAGGCTTACCGTCGCCGGATTCACAGCGCCGAAGGTAACGCTCTGCGGGATCGCCTGGAAAGCTGGGCATTGCAGGTTGTGGATGCTCTCACCGACGCATGGCCGGATATGCCGGATGGTATTGAGGACCGCGACGCCGACGTATGGGAGCCGCTGCTGGCGATTGCCGATGTTGTTGGAGGTGACTGGCCAGACCGCGCTCGTGTCGCCGCTGTAACCCTTGTAACCGAATCTAAAGAGACCACCCCCAGCTTAGGCGTGAGGTTGTTGTCTGATCTGAGAGATGTGTTCAAAGGTGAAGCCATGTTCACCCGCGAGATTCTCGATTCTCTCAATGATCTGGATGATGCCCCGTGGGGAAGCCTGAGAGGGCAACCGATGGATGCGAGAGGGTTATCAAACCGACTCAAGCAATACCGGATCAATCGGCGGACTGTTCGCATTGGGCATGATGTTGGTAAAGGTTATGCCCGCGTCGATCTGGTTGATGCATGGGACAGATACCTCCCTCCCTTACCTCAAAACTCGGTTACGTCGGTTACAACGGTAACGGATGGGGCCGTAAGTGGTAGTGGTGTAACCCATGTAACCCATGTAACCGATTCTGTGGCGACAGAGAGGCAGACTTGCCCGGCATGTGATGGTGAAGGCTGCGGCCATTGCGAGGTGCAACCATGACCAGGAAAAGCGGGACAAGTTGTCCCACTATTGCAGCTCGTGGTCCGGGCCGACCAGAAGGCTTTGCTAGCGAGACAGCGAGGAAAACCGGCCAGAGCAAGCGCAGTATCAACCGGGCTATCTGGAGAGTCGAGAACACCACCCAGGAGGCCCGCGACCTTATCCGGGGCACCAGACTAGACACCGGCGCAATGCTGGATCACCTCGCACGGATGGAGCCTGAAGATCAGGTTCCGTATATCACTGATCAGATGGCTAACCCTGCCCCTCGCCGTGATAAGACGCCGCGCTCATCTACCTGTCCGCACTGTGGCGGTGACCTTTCGCGGGAGTCCACACGATGACTGATTTCGTTTCCTACGCCAGCGCCATGCGGCTGTTGGGCTGCGGATACACTCAAGCGCAACTCGCGGGGATCACCGGACTTAACCAGGGCACCGTGTCGCGCCGTCTACGGCGGGGCATGGACCTGTACTTCAAGAGCAAGTCGACCAGACAGATCGCTGCCGAGGTTGGGGTATCGCAATCTACTGTTAGCCGCATTCTTAACCGGAAAGATGATCGTGTCTTCGACCTGATATGTAAACGATGCAAAACGGAAGAGTGCCATTCTGAATCAAACGCATACATGCCGGAGGGCGGCGAGAATGGATAGCACAAATGAACTAGATGACTTCCGCACCGCCCTGGCGATATTGCACGGCTTCGCTCTGGAGTCTCCGATCCTTAACCAGCGCGGTATCGTTCGCCACCTGGAGCGAATAATCAATATCGCAGCACAGCTATCTGCTGAAGAGGCTCTTCAGTCGGATGGAGGGAGGGCGAACCGATGAACCATTGCAGCGAGTGCGGCCAGCCACTGCCAACCGACCCGGTAGAGGCCGAAGCCGAAACCATACGCTCATGGTGCCGGGACAATGGTGTTGTCCTGGTGTTGGGCGATGCCATTCACCAGAGCGCGGCAGCGCGGTATCTGGGGCTGTCGCAAAAGACCCTGCAGAACTGCTACTTCCTGCCAAGCAAACGGATTCGACGGCGTGTTTATGTGCGAATTGGGGATATTGCCGAATTTATTTGTAATCAAATTTCCCGGTAGTTCCCGGTAGTTCCCGGTGCGGTTCGGTTACTAGAAATCGAGTTGGTAAAATGAAGATTAAAGCCACCGAGGATTTACCCAATGTCTAAAATCTTGTCACTCAGTCCCGCAAGCCATTACCTCCGCGCTGTAACAGCGATGGCGTGTAGTCCACTTGATCCGCACACTTTCATTGCCGAGCATTACCGGGGCTTTGGCGATCACGTTGAAAAGGCGCTGGAGGGTATGACTTCCAACGACTCCAAGCCGACCCGCTATGTTGAAGATTTTTTTGACCAAGTATTCGAGCGCAGTATTTTCACACAGATCGACAATTTGCGGCGCACTGACTTTAACGTGTGGTTGTCCGTCGCCGAGTCCGGTTCCACCGCATACTGGACTGGCGAATCTGCCCCCGCGCCAATCTCAAAAATGGCATTGGCATTCACTGAGCTGAAGTACAAAAAGCTAATCGCCATTGTCGTTCGCTCAAAAGAGATGTTTAAGCAGGCGGCGGGCAGCAACCTAAACGAAAGCGTCCTGTTCAATGACCTGATCGGTACAACCGCGCTGAGCATTGATACACCCGCGCTTGATCCCGCCAACGCTGGCGACGACGAAAGACCAGCAAGCCTGACCTATGGCGTGATCCCGGTTAGTGCGGGTTCCGATATTGGCGCGGGCATTGCCGATACCATTTCACGATTTGACGGCGACCTACAAGCGGCGCACTGGATAAGTCACCCGACAACTCTGGCGAAGATTGCGATGACTCGTGATGCTGCGGGGGGCTATATGTTCCCCGACCTGTCACCGCGCGGCGGCAGTCTTTTGGGAATGCCAGTGGTTGCCACCCGAGCCTGCCCCATTGATTCAGACGGCGGGAGCTTGATCCTGGTTGACCCTAGCGGCATTGCAGTGGCGATGGAGCCGGGCCGGCTTGTGGATTCCTCCCATACCGATATATCGATGGTGGACGAAACCGACAGCACCGGGCCGGTAATGGTGAATATGTTCCAGACTGAAGGCATTGCTTTGAAAAGCACCACCTACGCGAACTGGAGCGTACAGCGCGCGGGTTCCGTGGCTGTGCTGACTGGTATCTGAGCATGAAACTTGTCGAGTCATTTCTACCAGGGGCACCGGCGCGGATAGAGGCAGAGCTTAAGCGGGCCGATGCTGGCGACACAGGGTTTGCGTTCGCGCTGGCCCTAGTGTCGGAGCTGGCAAGCAAGATGGATGCGGAGCTAAAGGCGATTCGCGCCGATGTTGCCGAGCGCCAGAAAAGCCTGGCCGACCACTACACGGGGCCGTGGCGAATCGACCAGGAGTATCAGCGCAACGCACTGGTCACGCACCGCAATTCACTCTGGTTGTCGCTGACCCAAACAGATACGGAACCGGGCAAAGGCCCAACGTGGAAAATGGTAAGCAAAGGAGACAAGCCAGCATGAAGGAACTACTGCTAGACATGGCTCACGACTACACCGGGCGTATGCTAATCAACCCGCACGACCGAGCCGAGGCAGTGGCGATGAATCAGCTACAGGGCCAAGAGTGCGAGGCTGTCATCCGGTTTGCGAGTGGTGCGACCCTGACCCTTGAGTTCGATCTGCCCGCGTCCGTGCCTGCTGCTGTATTGCCCACACTTGAGACCCTGTTGTGGCAAACGATAAAGGAGATCGAGAATGGAGTGGAGCGGGATCTGCCAACACACGGGCACACTGTCCACTGATGGCCAGAAGGTGGAGGTTCAACGTCCACGAGTACCGGCTGCCCAAGCCTAAGCGCAGTAAGCCCAAGCGCAAGGGACCGCAGGAAACCGAGAGCGGGCGCAAGGCAGGGGGGCGTGGTCACGAGGTACGGCGGCAATGATTCAGGAAACCGAGTCCGGCCTAAATTTCGCCCGCCCGCAATTGGATTAATAGGATTGACAGGGGGCGGGAGGGTAAGAGGTCAAGGGCGATGGATTGGGAAATCGCGGCCTAAGTCTTCCAACTAGAATCAGCGGGTTTTTTCCTTAAGGGTGAAATTATGGGAACACGAGGTAAGCAGTCCAGCGCGGCATTGAGTGTCGCACCCCTGTCGGAGCGCAGACCAGGACCACCGGAAACACTCACCGAGGCGCAGGCCGCGATATGGAAGCGAATTGTTGGAGTTTACCCTGCCGACTACTTCAGGCCAGACAGCTTTGACATTCTGGCCGCATATTGTCGCCATGTGGATGCCGCCGCGATTCTGAATCATGAAATCGACCGCTATACGTCCGACTGGCTGACCGAGGATGACGGACTCAAGAGGTACAAGACCCTGTTGGAGTGCCGGGACCGTGAATCACGCGCAGCGATGGCCCTGGCCCGTTCAATGCGGATTACTCACCAGAGCCGGTACACCGAGAAGGCCGCCGCCAGTGTCCAACGGCGCAGCGGGAAGCCTATCTGGGAAGTTTGACTAGGCCAGCCCGAGAGCTGACCGCACCACGGGACGTTTTCGGCGGGCGTGTCGTGTCAGGCGTTTGACTGGTTGCGCCACTACCCCCGACCGTTGTCGCGCGGCGGGGGGTTTCCTTTACGGGGGCATGTGAAACTGACAGGCCCACCAATGCAAAACCGGCTGGGTTCCCTTCTTTTAACGCAATTGCGATTTTTCTTTAAAAAATTCTGAGGCCCGATATGGCAGAATCTGAGTTGTGTGCGCGTGTGCCTGCCCGCCCGCGCGAGGATACCACCAAACTACCCAGGGTAGAGCGGCAGCGGATCAACCGAGAGGCGCACCGTCTGGCCCAGGAGTTCGAGCGGCAGGAGCGGGAGCGGTTGACCCGCGAGGCTGTAGAACGCGGTTGAGCGGCGAGGAAGCTTGAGCAGGCGGCTTGTCCGTGGATTCCTTGAGGGTCAATAGTAAACCTTAGCCTATGTCGTTATTGTATCGCCTCAGCAGACAAGCGGCGCGTTAGGCGTTAGGGGTGAGCATGAGTTACATCAGGTTGGCATTTTTCCTCTCCAGCGCACTGCTGGCCGCGCAGTCCGTATCGCAAGACGAATTCGATAGAGCGGTGTGCGAGGCGAATGTTGACCCCTATGCGCGAGACCGATGCCTTGAATCAATAGGAATCGCGCCAAAGCCAAGCGCGCCAGTCACCGCCCAGGAGGATTGGAGAGCAGTGGCAAAGTCTCACCTGGTTGATGCCAACACATACTGCAAGCGCCCGGTAGAGCGCCTCGCGCAATATGATTTTGAGTGGACAGACGGCTGGCTTACCCTCAAGTTCCGCCACTACATCCAGTCAGAGCGGCCTGGGACGTTTATCTACATCGGAGACAGCATCAAGCTCCAGAACGGCTTCGGCGCGTGGCAGCCGCATATCTATGCCTGCGAGTACCGCCCGAGCACCAAAACCGTGGTGGAGGTGAGCGCCTCGCCTGGGCGACTGTAGTCCCGATTGTTGATGCCACCGCGAAGGCCGCCGCAGCGACCACCAGCGTAATGAAGCCGACCAGAGTAACCGTGCCCGCCTGCAAGCCTGTTCTGCCCTGTAGACCGCTGCTGCGGCCTCCTGGCGCATCTGCGCGGGCAAGTCTTCATCTAGGTTACGCATGGGCTGAGTCTAGCGAGGCTCCCAGCCTAGCTTTCTGCAGCGATCTTGAATGCTCTCAATGGTCACGATCTCGCCGGTTCCCTCAGGATAAATCTGTGCCTGCTCTATTTCCACGTTTGTTATTCCCTTCATCCCGATTTCGTAAAGAGCATCTTGAAGGGCACTCAATTCCGCTGCGCTTTTGCCTTTGAATCTTTGCCGATATGACTTTTCCACCAGATCAATGACCGGGAATACGCGGATCATTGCCTTGAGACGATCCCGTATCTCGTGGGCGTTAGAAATGACGTCGGTACAAACGGGGTAAAAGAATGCCAGCTCAAGGTGCTCTAGCGCCCTGGAGGTATGGTTAACCCGAGAGGCGAGCGTTTTGGCTGTCTCCATTTTTGCCAAAGAATTCTGAACCTGCTCTGCAAGTCTGCCGACCTCGACTACTTGCTCCGCCCGAGCCTTGGCCGCTGCTTCTGCCTCCTTTCGCTTCGTCGCATGGCCGCTAACGAACACAATGCCCCCGATAACTAGAATCATTACTAGTGCCGCTATGAATTCCATGGGAACTTTCTCGCTTTCTTATTCTGGAATGGCGAATGAGTCTCGGATGATACCCGGCACCGGATGGGCGGGCTAGGCTAACGGACCGGAACGTTCCGATGTTGGAGGAAGGCAGCAGTGAATAGACCGCATGGAGCCAGTGAGGGTATACTCCCGCCTCGCTTGTTTGACCCGGAAGTACCAACAAGTGAATAGTACCAACGCAGGTACTAACAAAAACCACGGGGGTATAGCTCAGCTGGATAGAGCAACGGCCTTCTAAGCCGTAGGTCGAGGGTTCGAGTCCTTCTGCCCCCGCCAAACTACAAAGGGTCCTTTCCGGGGGCATGGGTTACATTTTATTCCCTGCGCGGGCCGCTGGGGCCGGCTAGTTGATATACGTATCGCTGCCGAAATCCGGACAGGCCTCGACCAACTCCGGCGCCTGCAGGTTGTTGCCGCTATCCGCAAGCCAACACTCGTCGAATATCGAGCAGTAGCAGAAGGTGAGCGCGCCTCGTGGCCTACTGACGGCACCAACCAGTTTTCGTGCCAGGTTTGCATTGTTCGTACTGAATACAACAACCGTTTCATCGGGTCGAATGACACGATCGCTGATAAAGTTCCGGTTGATCGTCGATTCAGTATCCCCGTCCACTCTGGCAACCAGCTCGGACCAGTTTCTCGCGACGGTGCCATCGATGCTAATACGGACGTCCTTCATTTTTGCGGGACCCACACCGGCATTCGTGAATGCCAACGAGAATCCTGCCGCATCGCCCGTGTCGTAGTCTTCAAGCATCAATTGCACAAACGGCCAGACGGCCGCCGCGGTCTGTTGGCGAACCGCAGCAGATTCTGTAAGTGCCGCATAGAGTGCGACTACAGCAATCAAGACACCGGCGACCGAGAGAATAGTTTGCCAGAAGGTCAGGCGGATGATGTGGTGTTCGGCACGCAACAAGGCGTGAGCGCCGGCCGAGTCAACATCCTCTGTAGCTTTTTTGTCGTCAGTCATGCATCGAATCTCTGTCGCCTATTTGCGTGTCGGCCAGGCCAAAGTCTGCGCCAGGAACTGTAAGCGCTGTTCTGACCCACTCTACGAGAGTGCTTGCCCGCAACTCGCAAGCTTACATCCAACAGCTTGCTGGTCGGAAGAGGTCATCTCCCAAGTTTGGCCCCAATGTCTCAAGATGGGCGAAAGTCCAGACGGGTCAGCCTTGTGATTACCGAACAGGAAAAGCAGCTTTGCCTGGTGGTGGCAGATAACGGCAAAGGCATTCCGCAGGCGGCTCTGCCCAAGCTGTTCGACCCTTTTTATTGCGTGAACAACACCTCCCATCGCGGCACCCAAGGCACGGGCCTGGGGCTGGGGCTGGGGCTGGCAACGTTGCTGTGCCTGGTATCCCAGCTCAAGGCCGATAACGTGCAAAGCTTGGACGTGGGCATGGAGCTGTTGTGGAAATCCCTGGCTGTCGGGCGCAACGAAACCCATTTCATGGCGATTTTCCTGTCCAGTTTCAGCCTGTTGCTGTTCTACGCCTTTTTGTATCGCGCAAGTTTACTGCCTCGCTGGCTGAGAGGTTTTGCTAATCTCGCCTGTGTTTTGCAGTTGATTGCCATTGGCAACACCTTTTTCCAGGGCCAGGTGTTAGTGCTGCTGCATCTGCCGCTGCTGTTAACGCAGATAGTTGTACCTGTCTATCTGATTGTCTTCGACACACCTCTGCCGGCGACTACAGAGCCAACTGCACCTATGCCCATGAATCAGCGCTGCTAAGTTGCAGCGCCAGACCATTTCTCAGGAACAAACATGGCCACGATGCTGTACTTTCATATTCTGACTGGCGTGCTCGGGATCGTCAGCGGTTTCGCTGTGTTTCTGGGGCAGGCGACGTTGTTTCCCCTGGCCTTACAGCAAAGTGGCCATGTTTGTTCCTGAGAAATGGTCTGGCGCTGCAACTTAGCAGC
>NZ_JAVKCQ010000140.1:0-78218 GCF_040222615.1 Haliea sp. | reverse complement strand
GCAACTGATGCGCAAGCTACTCATCGCCGTCATTTCTCTGTACCGCTACGCCGTCAGTCCCTTCCTCGGGAACAATTGCCGGTTCTACCCCAGCTGTTCCCACTATGCGCAGGACGCCATTGCCCTGCACGGGGTTTTCAGAGGCAGTTACCTGACGCTGCGTCGCATCGGCAAGTGCCACCCCTGGCACGAAGGTGGAATCGACCCGGTACCACCCTGCAACCACACTCACTGACAAAGCTGACCACTGCTTATGGATTTGCAACGCACTCTGCTGATCGGCGCCTTCGCCCTCCTGTCATTCATGTTGCTGACCGAGTGGGTCGCCTTCAAGGAAGCGAGAACCACTGCGTCCCAGGCGACCGCAACGCGGTTGCTCAACGGCACTGACGCCACGGCAAATTTGCTTCCCGAACTGCCGGCAGTTGAGGCGGGCGCTGTCGCCACCGGCAATGAAGACCTGCCGAGCGCGCCGCAATCCGTGGACGACGCAGAACCCGCCACTGTAGAAACTGGCGCAGCCCCGGAACAGCGCATCGTCTTTGTGCGCACGGATGTCGTGCAACTGGCCATTGATCTCGCCGGCGGAGACATTGTCGAACTCGCTTTGCCAGAGCACCTGGAAAATATCGACCAGCCAGACCAGCCCTTTGTATTGCTGGAGCAGAACGAACGTCGCACCTATGTCGCCCAAAGTGGCCTGATTGGCCCTGACGGTATCGACAGGGAAACCAGGGCCCGGTTTACTGCCGCTGCCCAAAACTACGAGCTCGCACCCGGCCAGGACACACTGGTTATCGACCTGGTCTGGGACAATGAGGGGCCTGTCAGCATCACCAAACGCTTTACCCTGCATCGGGGCGACTACCTGCTCGACGTCAGCTACATCGTTGCCAACGGCGGCAGCGAACGGTGGCAGGGCAACCTGTTTGGGCAAATCAAGCGCGACAACAGCAAGGATCCCACGGCGGATACAAGCGGCATGGGCTTGAAACCCTTTTTGGGCGCCGCCATTACCCAGCCCGATGAGCGCTTCACCAAGTTCAGTTTCAAGGATATGAAAGAAGAGCCCTTCCGCGAGCAACTGCCCGGTGGCTGGATCGCGATGATCCAGCACTACTTCCTCAGTGCCTGGATTCCGAACCCCGACCAGAGCCACAACTACAGCACCCGCGTCACACCGGGTGGTTTTAACATTGCAGGCTTCACCAGCCCGACCCTGGTTCTGGACCCTGGCCAGCAGGGTTCCGTCGCCGCGCAGTTCTATGCCGGTCCAAAGGACCAGTACCGCCTCGAGAAAATATCGCCCTACCTTGAACTCAGCGTGGACTATGGCTGGCTGTGGTGGATTGCCCAGCCTCTGTTCTGGCTGCTTACCAGAATCCACGACTTGCTCGGAAACTGGGGTCTTTCCATTATTGCGCTCACCGTACTCATCAAGGCGGCCTTCTTCAAACTGTCGGCCACCAGCTACCGCTCCATGGCCAATATGCGCCGGGTGGCACCGAAAATGCAGGATATCCGCGAGCAGTTCGCCGACGACAAGACCAAACAGTCACAGGCCATGATGGAGCTGTACCGGAAGGAGAAGATCAATCCCATGGGCGGGTGCCTGCCAGTGCTGGTGCAGATGCCGGTCTTTATCGCCCTGTACTGGGTGCTCATGGAAAGCGTGGAACTGCGTCATGCACCGTTCTTCCTGTGGATCGACGACCTCTCGGTGATGGACCCCTACTTCGTGCTGCCGCTGCTCATGGGTGCCAGCATGTGGTTCATGCAGAAACTCAACCCGGCGCCACCGGACCCGATGCAGGCCAAGATCATGCAGTGGCTGCCGGTTATCTTCACGTTCTTCTTCCTCTGGTTCCCGGCGGGCCTGGTGCTTTACTGGGTAGTCAACAACCTGTTGTCGATGGCGCAGCAGTATGTGATCACCAAACAGATCGAGAAGAGCGCCGCCAAAGCCAAGGCCTGATGCCGCGGTACCGCGTAGACACGGGCCAGCTTATACTGGCGCCATGACTTCCGCCCTCGCCCTTGATGGCGATACCATCGCCGCCGTCGCCACTGCTCCCGGCAGGGGCGGCATCGGCATCGTCCGTCTGTCGGGACCCAAAGCCAGAGCAATCGGCGAGCGCATCACGAACTCCGCACTGCGAGCCAGGTACGCCCACTTCTGTTCCTTTCGGGAACCCAGCGGCGAAGTGATCGACACCGGCATCGTCCTGTATTTTCCCGGCCCCAACTCGTTCACCGGGGAGGACGTTGTGGAACTCCAGGGCCACGGTGGGCCCGTTATCCTCGACCTGCTGCTGCGCGCCTGCCTTGGCGCCGGCGCTCGCCAGGCCCGACCCGGAGAGTTCTCCGAGCGCGCCTACCTGAACGACAAACTGGACCTGACCCAGGCCGAAGCCATAGCGGACCTGATCAACAGCACCACGGAGCAGGCGGCGCGCAACGCGCACCGATCCCTGCAGGGACAGTTTTCACTCCTGGTGAACCAGCTCGTGGAGAGCGTTACCCGGCTCCGTATCTATGTAGAAGCCGCCATCGACTTTCCAGAGGAAGAAATTGATTTCCTCGCCGATGGCCGCGTCGCCGGCGAACTGCGAGAGCTGACGCGGCAACTTCACTCAGTGCTGGACAGTGCGCAACAGGGAAGCCTGCTACAGGAGGGAATGAAGGTCGTGATAGCGGGCCGGCCCAATGCCGGTAAATCCAGCCTGCTGAACGCTCTGGCGGGGCAGGATACGGCGATCGTTACCGCCGTCGAAGGCACCACCCGGGACGTCCTCAGGGAACATATCCAGATTGACGGAATGCCCCTGCACATCGTTGACACGGCTGGCCTGCGGGACAGCGCAGATGCCGTGGAGCAGGAAGGTATTCGCCGCGCCCAGGCCGAAATAGGCAGTGCCGACCGGGTGTTACTGGTGCTCGACATGACCCGGGAAAACCTTGCCGCGCCACCCTCCGAGTTGTGGCCGAGGGAGGCGGGGGCTCTTTCAAGCACGATTCCGGTTACCGTGATCCATAACAAATGCGACCTGACCGGCCTGCCCCCCGGACTCGACGAGTCCGGCGAGCATACCGTGATCCGGCTCTCGGCCAGGCAGGGCAGTGGCCTCGAGTTATTGCGACAGCACCTGAAAGACAGCATGGGTTACCACGACACCGACAGCAGCAGCTTCAGCGCCAGGCGCCGTCACCTGCAGGCACTGCAGCAGGCTGCAGACTTTCTTGACCGCGGCCGCTTGCAACTGGAAGAGGCGGGAGCTGGAGAGTTGCTGGCGGAGGATCTCCGGGCCTGCCATGACGCCCTGGGCAGAATTACCGGGAAGCTAAGCAGCGACGAATTACTGGGAGAGATTTTTTCCAGTTTTTGCATCGGCAAGTAGCAATACCCGCAATCCACAGCCTGCACACAGCCTCGCCGCCAGTTTGCCAACACCTTGTCCTCTGCACGCAGCGCATAAGTCGCCAGCTGGATAACACTGTGGATAGCAGGGGGGGCAAGTCCACAATGACCGTGGGGTAACACGGCCCGCCGCCAGCACCCGCAGTGAGACCAGTCTGTTCCTCCCCAGCTCACCCACCGCTTGCAGGCGCCAGGAACAGCGTTTACCAGCAGGGTTGTCTTGGACTCAACGTACTGTTTTAAATAGCAAATCACTGGATACCCACAGAATCGGGGGACACCAGTAATAACTACATTTAATCTATATATCTATACACCATACATAACTATTACCTGTCTCTGAACCAGAGCTCCCGGGTGCTGGAAATAATCCACCGCGCAAGCGTCGTGCTGCGGAACATATTTTGTACAACGGCCACTGCGGCCGTATAATCCGCGACCCGGTGTAACATATCCGGCCCAACCAGAGGCAGACAGGCGTGGAATACCAGCAAACATACGATGTCATCGTAATCGGCGGCGGCCATGCCGGTACCGAGGCCTGCCTTGCAGCCGCGCGCATGGGCTGTCGCACCCTGCTGCTGACTCACAGTGTCGATACCCTGGGACAGATGTCCTGCAACCCGGCAATCGGCGGCATCGGCAAGAGCCACTTGGTGCGGGAAGTGGATGCGTTGGGTGGTGCCATGGCCCGCGCCACCGATCGCGCCGGTATCCAGTTCAGGGTACTTAACGCACGCAAGGGACCTGCTGTACGCGCCACCCGTGCCCAGGCTGATCGTGTTCTGTATCGCAATGCCATCCGCGAGATACTGGAATCCCAGGCGGGACTGTCCATTTTCCAGCAACCGGTGGATGACCTGCTGATCGAGAACGGCCGCGTTGCCGGTGCGATCACCCAGATGGGCCTGGTATTCCGGGCACCCACCGTGGTGCTGACGACGGGAACCTTTCTCGGCGGCAAGATACACATCGGCCTGGAAAACAGTGCCGGGGGGCGTGCCGGAGATCCCCCGTCCATTGCCCTGGCGCAGCGCCTGCGGGAAATGCCGCTGCGTGTCGAACGCCTGAAAACAGGGACACCGCCCCGCATTGACGCGCGCAGCGTTGACTTCAGCCAGCTGGAAGAGCAGTGGGGCGACGCCGATGCCCCGCCCATGTCATTCCTGGGCAGCACCGATGAGCGACCCTCCCAGCGCTGTTGCTGGATCACCCACACCAACGCCGCCACCCACGAGATTATCCGCGGTGGCCTGGACCGCTCTCCCATGTACTCCGGGGTCATCGAAGGCATAGGCCCGCGCTACTGCCCGAGCATTGAGGACAAGATCCACCGCTTCGCTGACAAGACCTCGCACCAGGTGTTTGTGGAACCGGAAGGGCTCACCACCAGTGAGCTCTATCCCAACGGCATCTCCACCAGCCTGCCTTTCGATGTGCAGTATGACCTGGTGCGGTCTATCCGTGGATTCGAGAACGCCCACATCACCCGGCCGGGGTACGCGATCGAATACGATTTCTTTGACCCGCGGGATCTGGACTACTCGTTGCAGACCCGCGCTGTGCCCGGTCTCTATTTTGCCGGCCAGATCAACGGCACAACCGGCTACGAGGAAGCGGCCGCCCAGGGACTGCTCGCGGGGCTGAACGCCGCACTTGCGGTGCAGGGCCGCGAACCCTGGTGCCCGCGCCGGGACGAAGCCTATATCGGCGTCCTGGTGGACGATCTCATCACCATGGGCACCCGCGAACCCTACCGCATGTTTACCTCCCGGGCGGAATACCGGTTGCTGTTGCGGGAGGACAACGCGGACCTGCGCCTGACCACCCGGGGCCGCGAGCTCGGTCTGGTGGACGATGCACGCTGGGAACGCTTCGCCCGCAAGCGCGATGCCATTGAGCAGGAAACCCGACGTCTGGCCACGACCTGGGTGCATCCTTCGACGCCGCAGGCCGCGAGCCTGGAGCCCAGGCTCAAGGCGCCGCTAGCCCGCGAATATTCCCTGGCGGATCTGTTGAAGCGCCCGGGGATCAGTTACCGGGATATCGCCGGGCTCAAGGGCGAGCCGCTGGCGGATGAGCAAGCGGCGGAACAGGTCGAGATACAGGCCAAGTACGCCGGTTATATCGATCGCCAGCAGGAGGAAGTCGAGCGCCTGCGCCGGTTCGAGAACACCGTGCTTCCCGCCTCGCTGGACTACGCTGCAGTGGATGGCCTGTCTCACGAGGTACGGCAGAAGCTGGGCGAAGCGCGCCCCGAGACGCTCGCCCGGGCGGGAAGAATTCCGGGCGTTACTCCCGCCGCGATTTCCCTGCTGTTGATCTACCTGAAGAAGCGTGGCGCGCTGGATCGTGCAACCGATCGCAAATCTGCCTGATTTGGACGCCGCGCTCGCCAGCCAGTTGTCCCGCGGAATTACTGCGCTGGGTCTTCGCGCCAGCACCGATCAGCAGGCACAGCTGCTGGCCTATCTCGCCCTGCTGTGCAAGTGGAACCGGGCCTATAACCTGACTGCTGTCCGCGATCCTGCAGACATGGTGACCCGGCACCTGCTGGACAGTCTCGCCCTGGTGCCGCGGTTGTCTGGATCCCGTTGCATCGATGTCGGCACCGGCGCCGGGTTACCCGGAATCCCCCTGGCGATCATGTTCCCGGACCGGGAATTCCATCTCCTGGACAGCAACGGCAAGAAGACCCGGTTCCTGTTCCAGGTAAAGACCGGCCTCGCGCTGTCCAATATCACGATCCATCATGCCCGGGTCGAAGCCTTCACTCCCGCCGGGAAATTTGATGTGGTGCTGTCCAGGGCGTTTGCCTCGCTGGCGGATATGGTTGCCGGCGCGGGGCATCTGCTGCAGCCCGATGGTGTTTTCCTTGCGATGAAGGGAGCTCGCCCCGACGATGAGATTGCGCTGCTCCCGGGACGTTGCCGGGTGCTGGGTGTTTACCCGCTGCAGGTCCCCGGGCTGGATGAACAACGCCATCTGGTGGAGCTTTCCCTCGCTGCCGCTGCTATCCTGAACCCGCATTAGCCGATCAACCGGGGAAAGCGCTTTGGCCAGAATCATTGCAATAGCAAACCAGAAGGGCGGTGTTGGCAAGACCACCAGCTGCGTCAATCTTGCTGCCTCTCTGGCAGCCATGAAAAAACGCCTGCTGCTGGTGGACCTCGATCCCCAGGGGAACGCTACCATGGGCAGCGGTGTCGACAAACACGCTGTCGAGCGCAGTATCTACGATGTGTTGGTACATCGTGCCCCGGTACACCTCATTACCCAGCGCGTACCCGAGGGCGAATTCGATGTTCTCCCCGCCAACAGCGACCTCACCGCCGCAGAAGTGGAGCTGATTGGTATTGAACACAGGGAGCGCCGCCTGAACGCGGCCCTGCAGGAAGTTGGCGACCGCTACGACTACATTCTTATCGATTGCCCACCGTCCCTGAACATGCTGACCCTGAATGCGCTGGTGGCCGCAGACGGCGTGCTGATTGCCATGCAGTGCGAATACTTTGCCCTGGAGGGTTTATCCGCGCTGATCAGCACCATCCGCCGGATCGGGGAATCGGTGAACCGGGACCTGCAGATCGAGGGAATTCTGCGCACCATGTATGACCCCCGCAACAGCCTGACCAACGAGGTTTCTTCCCAGTTGCACCAGCATTTCGGTGAGGCGGTCTACCGCACGGTGATTCCGCGCAACGTGCGCCTGGCGGAAGCTCCCAGCCACGGCTTGCCGGCGATGTACTATGATCGCTATTCCCGCGGGGCCAAGGCCTACATGGCCCTGGCAGGGGAAATTATCCGGCGCGAAGAGAAACGCCGGCACTTTCCTGCCAGCGCGCTGGCAGCAGATCAGGGGAGAGCGTGATGACGGCGAGGAAAAAGGGTCTGGGGCGCGGGCTGGATGCGCTGCTGGGCGTGGGCAACGCCAGCCGGCCAGCCGATGACACCGCCACAGAGGGCGCCGAGCAGCATGTCCTGAAGGAAATCCCGGTCGACCTCATCCAGCGGGGCAAGTACCAGCCGCGCCGCGATATTGATCCAGAATCCCTGCAGGAACTCGCCGAGAGCATCCGCGTCCAGGGCATCATGCAGCCGATCGTGGTGCGGCCGATCTCCGATCGCAAGTACGAGATCATCGCCGGCGAACGCCGCTGGCGCGCGGCCCAGCTTGCCGGTCTCGACCAGGTGCCGGCGGTGATCCGGGACGTCAGTGACGAGTCCGCAATCGCCATGGCCCTGATCGAGAACATCCAGCGTGAAGATCTCAACCCGATTGAAGAGGCGGTTGCCCTGCAACGCCTGCAGCAGGAGTTCGACCTGACCCAGCAGGAAGTCGCCGACGCTGTGGGCAAGTCCAGATCTACCATCGCCAATCTGCTGCGCCTGATGTCGCTGCAGGAAGACGTGCGCCTGCTGCTGGAGCGGGGCGATATGGAGATGGGGCACGCCCGTGCGCTCCTCGCCCTCACCGGCCTGCAGCAGTCGCAGGCGGCGCGCACGGTGGTGGGCAAGGGAATGTCGGTACGCCAGACGGAAGCGCTGGTGCGCAACCTGCTTGCCCGGCAGGAAGCGCCGGCGCAGGAGCCCGCGCGGCTGGATCCCAATATCCGCCAGCTGCAGGACGATCTGTCGCAGCGTCTGGGTGCCAGGGTGTTGATCCAGCACGGTGCCAAGGGCAAGGGCAAGCTGGTTCTCAGCTACAACAGCCTCGATGAACTGGACGGCATTCTCAGTCACATAAAGTAGCTTTGGAACCGAATCAACACAGCATCTTGTGGTCCGCTGACAGGTGACCACCAGATGCTGTGAACAGGGTGCCCTCAGGCAGCAAAATTGGTGAATATGTCGCAATCCTGCCGCCAACTACAGCGAAATTTAGCCAGTACGTTCATGCGGCTGTGGTTGAACCTGTGCGGTATTACTCCTATAATGCGCGCGCCCAAAACGAGGAACTGTCGCGTGGCAAATGGCGAGAGGGCCGGCCCGTGTTTCGCAGCAATGTGAACACCATCCCGGCCCCCCCGGTCCATCGCGTACCACTGGCTCAGCTGGCCGCGCTTGTTCCCCTGTGCCTGCTCGTATGGTTGGCTGTGGACAAGACAGCAGGGCTGTCGGTGTTGTGTGGAGGTGTTGTGGCCGTCGCCCCGCAGGCCTGGTTTGCGGCCAGGCTGTTTCGCTCGAGGGGAGCGCGATCGGCGTCGGATGTGGCGCGGTTGGCACTGGGCGGGGAAATCGGGAAGTTTCTCTTGAGCGCGGCGGGGTTCGCCGCGGTGTTCGCCCTGCTGAGGCCCATTGCCCCGGTTGCGGTGTTTGCCGGGTACATCGCCATGCTGGCGGTACAAATGACAGGAAGCTGGCTGCTGCTGAAAGCGTAGTCCGCAGAAACAAACCGAAACAAGAGTTGTGATCGATGGCAGGCGAAAACCAGACCGTTTCAGATTACATTGTCCACCACCTCACCAACCTGACCTATGGCAAGTTGCCTGCAGGTTATGAACGCTATGATGGCTCCATCGTCGGGGATGGCGGCGCCTGGGTCATGGCTCACGGTGGTACCGAGGCAGCGGCGATGGGATTCACCGCCATCCACGTGGACTCCATGGCGTGGTCCATCGGCCTGGGCATTGTTTTCAGCTGGATGTTCTACCGCGTGGCGAAAAAAGCATCGTCCGGTGTCCCCAGCGGTTTCGTCAACGCTATCGAAATGATCGTCCAGTTCGTGGACAACACCGTTCGCGATACCTTCCACGGCCGCAACCCACTGATCGCGCCCCTGTCCCTGACCATTTTCGTCTGGATTTTCCTGATGAACCTGATGGATCTGGTGCCGGTGGATATCGTGCCCGAACTGATGATGCTGCTGGGCGTCGAATACCACAAGATCGTGCCGTCCACGGACCCCAATATTACCTTCGGCATGTCGATAGGCGTGCTCATCCTGATCCTGTACTACTCGATCAAGGTCAAGGGCTTCGGGTTTGCCAGGGAACTGGCGCTCAATCCCTTTAACCACCCGCTTTTCATCCCCGTGAACCTGTTCATGGAGATTGTGGGCCTGCTGGCCAAGCCTTTTTCTCTCGCGCTGCGTTTGTTCGGCAACATGTACGCCGGCGAGATGATCTTTATCCTGATTGCTGCCCTGTTCAGTGCCGGTCTGGCCTGGATGGTGCCTGCCGGCTTCCTGCAGATTGGTTGGGCGATTTTCCATATTCTGGTAATCACCCTGCAGGCATTTATCTTCATGGTGCTGACGATCGTGTATCTCAGCATGGCCCACGAAGACCACTGATTCACTTTAACTTTGCTTACTAACGCTAGGAGAAAATCATGGAATTAGTTCTTATTGCTGCCGCAATTATGATCAGCCTCGGTGGTCTGGGCGCTGCGATTGGTATCGGCATGCTGGGCGGCAAACTGATCGAAGGCTCTGCCCGCCAGCCCGAACTGGCCCCCAAGCTGCAGGTTACCTTCTTCCTGGGCGCTGGCCTGGTAGACGCGATTCCGATCATCGGCGTCGGTCTGGCCATGTACCTGATCTTCGTTGTTGCTCCCGGCATGGCCTGAGCCAGCCTTGCAACAATATCGTGAGCGGGGCCGCCGTACCGGCCGCCCCATCATATCTGTGAGGAGTACGGCGTGAACATCAACCTTACGCTTATCGGACAGGTAATCGCCTTCTTTGGCTTCGTGTGGTTCTGCATGAAGTTTGTCTGGCCGCCCATTATTGCGGCCATGCAGGAGCGCGAAAAGAAAATCGCAGACGGCCTGGCTGCAGCGGACCGCGCCAGTCACGATCTCGAGCTGGCACAGGAGAAGGCTCTCGAGCGCCTGAAAGAAGCCAAGCATGAAGCGGCAGGTATTGTCGATTCAGCGAACAAGCGCGCCAGTCAGATCGTCGAAGAAGCCAAAGTGGCTGCCCGGACTGAAGCGGAACGGGTCAAGGCCTCAGCGCAGGCGGAGATCGAACAGGAAACCAACCGTGCGCGGGAAGTCCTTCGCTCTCAGGTTGCGGCCCTGTCCCTGGCGGGTGCCGAGAAAGTGCTGGGCGCCACTATTGACCACAACGCGCACGCCGACCTGGTCAACAAATTGGCTGCAGAGCTTTGATGGCGAGGACCTTATGGCGGAACTGACCACACTGGCTCGCCCCTACGCCAAGGCGGCCTTCGAATACGCCCGCAACGGCAAGACTCTGGGCGAATGGCACACGCAGTTGCAGACCGTTGCAGCCGTGACTGCTGACAGCCGCATGCAGGCGCTGTTGCGCGACCCCTCCCGGGGTGGGCGAGAGTTGGCCGGCGTAGTGGCCGATGTGTGTGGCGATGCCATCAGCGATCCGGTTCGCAACTTTCTGACGGTGCTGGCTGAAAACAAGCGCCTTGGATTGTTGCCCCAGATTACCGCGCTGTTTGCCGGCTACAAGGCCAACTTCGAGAAATCGGTGGATGTAGAAGTGGTATCCGCCTTTGAACTCGAGGACGCAATGACGCAGAAGTTGGCGGCCGCGCTGGGCAAACGCCTGGAACGGGAAGTGAACGTGCACAACACGACCGACGCAAGCCTGTTGGGTGGTGTGTTAATCAGAGCCGGCGATCTGGTGATCGATGGTTCCGTGCGTGGCCGGCTGAACAAGCTGGCGACGGCGATGAATTCGTAGGATTGAGGAACAGAGCATGCAGCAACTGAATCCGTCAGAAATCAGCGAGATGATCAAGCAGCGCATCGACCAGCTTGATGTTTCTTCTGAAGCGCGCAATGAAGGCACCGTGGTGTCGGTCTCCGACGGCATCATCCGTATTTATGGCCTTACCGACGTCATGTACGGTGAGATGATCGAATTCGAGGGCGGCATCTTCGGGATGGCGCTGAACCTCGAGCGCGACTCGGTTGGCGCGGTGGTGCTTGGAGATTACAAGACGCTGGCGGAAGGGCAGTCCTGCCGCTGCACCGGCCGTATCCTCGAGGTGCCGGTTGGCCCCGAACTGCAGGGCCGGGTAGTCGACGCCCTCGGTTCTCCGATCGACGGCAAGGGCCCGATCAACGCCGCCCTGACTGACGCCCTGGAGAAGGTTGCCCCCGGCGTAATCGCCCGTCAGTCCGTTGACCAGCCGGTGCAGATCGGCCTCAAGGCTATCGATGCGATGGTGCCTATCGGCCGCGGCCAGCGCGAGCTGATCATCGGCGACCGCCAGGTGGGCAAGACCGCCATCGCCGTGGACGCGATCATCAACCAGAAAGGTTCCGGCATCAAATGTATCTATGTCGCCATCGGCCAGAAGGCCTCTTCGGTGGCAGCCGTGGTGCGGAAACTGGAAGAACACGGCGCCATGGAGCACACCATCATCGTTGCGGCCACCGCCTCCGATCCGGCGGCCATGCAATACCTGGCGCCGTTTGCCGGTTGCACCATGGGTGAGTACTACCGCGACCGCGGTCAAGACGCCCTGATCATTTACGACGACCTGACCAAGCAGGCCTGGGCCTATCGCCAGATCTCCCTGCTGCTGCGCCGTCCTCCGGGTCGGGAAGCCTATCCCGGTGACGTCTTCTACTTGCACTCCCGCCTGCTGGAGCGCGCGGCGCGGGTCAATGCCGCCTATGTCGAGGAGTTCACCAAGGGTGAAGTCAAGGGCAAGACCGGTTCTCTCACCGCACTGCCTGTGATCGAGACCCAGGCCGGTGACGTTTCCGCCTTCGTGCCAACCAACGTAATCTCCATTACCGATGGTCAGATCTTCCTCGAAGCGGACATGTTCAACGCCGGCGTGCGTCCGGCCATGAACGCCGGTATCTCAGTATCACGGGTGGGTGGCGCGGCCCAGACCAAGATCATCAAGAAGCTGTCGGGCGGCATTCGTACCGCGCTGGCACAGTACCGCGAACTGGCGGCATTCTCCCAGTTTGCCTCTGACCTCGACGAAGCTACCAAGGCGCAGCTGGATCAGGGCGCACGTGTAACCGAGCTGATGAAGCAGGGCCAGTACGCTCCCCGCAGCATCGCCGAGATGGGCATCGTGTTGTACGCGGCGAACGAAGGTTTCCTGCGTGACATCGAGGTGAACAAGATCGGCGACTTTGAAGCCGCGCTCCTGTCCTACATGCATGCCGAGCACGGTGAGCTGATGAAGACCATCGTTGAGACCGGCAATTACAACGACGACATCGAGGCGACTTTCAAAGCGGCGCTGGAGAAGTTCAAAGCCACGCAAACCTGGTAAGCCCGAGGAAAACCAGATGGCAGTCGGAAAAGAAATCCGGACCAAGATCACCAGTATCCGGAGCACGCAAAAGATCACCAGCGCCATGGAAATGGTCGCGGCGAGCAAGATGCGCAAAGCCCAGGAGCGTATGGCCCTGGGCAAGCCCTATGCCCGCCGGATGCGCTCGGTGGTGGGTCACATTGCCAACTCCGCCCCGGAGTACCGCCACGCCTATATGGTGGAGCGCGAGGTCAAGCGTGTCGGCTTTATTGTCGTTTCCACCGACCGCGGCCTCTGTGGTGGCCTCAACATCAACCTCTTCAAGGCCACAGTCAAAGCCATGAAGGCTTGGGCTGATCAAGGTGTAGGTATCGACCTGTGCCTGATCGGCGCCAAAGCGGCGGCGTTCTTCAAGAGCTATGGCGGCAACGTCACCGCCGCGGTCCGCGACATCGGCGAAGACCCCAGCCTTGCTGACCTGATCGGCAGCGTGAAGACTATGCTCGACGCCTACGAGGACGGCCAGATCGACCGCCTGTTCCTGGTCAGCAATGAGTTCGTCAACACCATGACCCAAAGCCCCGCGGTGGAGCAGCTGCTGCCCCTGGAAGCCGAGGACAATGCGGAGATGAAGCACCACTGGGACTACATCTACGAGCCCGATGCCATGGTGTTGCTGGAACGTCTGCTGACTCGCTACATAGAGTCCCAGGTGTACCAGGCGGTGGTGGAAAATGGCGCCTGCGAACAAGCGGCGCGGATGCTGGCGATGAAGAACGCGACCGACAACGCCGGTGACCTGATAGACGACTTGCAGCTGATCTACAACAAGGCCCGCCAGGCTTCGATTACCCAGGAGCTGTCGGAAATCGTTAGCGGTGCCGCGGCCATCAGCTGACGGAAAATCACCACATATTCGGTGCCGGCAGGGAATCCGGCTGGCGCCAGACAGAATTGAACTTTGATGCAGAGGATCCGAACATGAGCAGCGGACGAGTCGTACAAATTATCGGTGCCGTTATCGACGTGGAGTTTCCACGCGACCAGGTACCCAATGTTTACGATGCACTGTTGGTTACCGAGAAAGGTCTCACCCTGGAAGTCCAGCAGCAGCTGGGCGACGGCGTCGTGCGCACGATTGCCATGGGCTCCTCCGAAGGCATGAGCCGCGAGCTGGCAGTGGAGAATACCGGTGCCCCGATCTCGGTTCCGGTGGGCGTCGAAACTCTCGGCCGTATCATGGATGTGCTGGGCAATCCCATTGACGAGCGCGGCCCGATCGGGGAGAAAGAGCGTTCCGCCATTCACCGCAAGGCTCCAACCTATGAGGAGCTCGCAGCCTCCGAGGAGCTGCTGGAAACCGGCATCAAGGTCATCGACCTGGTCTGTCCTTTCGCCAAAGGCGGCAAGGTGGGCCTGTTCGGCGGCGCCGGTGTGGGCAAGACCGTCAACATGATGGAACTGATCAACAACATCGCCACCGAGCACTCCGGGCTGTCGGTGTTTGCCGGTGTCGGCGAGCGGACCCGTGAAGGTAATGACTTCTACTTCGAAATGCAGGAGTCCAAGGTTGTCGACGTCGAGAACCTTGGCAACTCCAAAGTGGCGATGGTCTACGGCCAGATGAACGAGCCGCCGGGGAACCGCCTGCGCGTGGCTCTGACCGGCCTGACCATGGCCGAGAAGTTCCGCGACGAGGGCCGCGACGTACTGCTGTTCATCGACAACATCTACCGCTACACCCTGGCCGGAACCGAGGTTTCGGCTCTGCTGGGTCGGATGCCCTCCGCGGTAGGTTACCAGCCCACCCTGGCGGAAGAGATGGGTGTGCTGCAGGAGCGGATCACCTCGACCAAGGTCGGCTCCATCACCTCCATCCAGGCGGTATACGTACCGGCGGACGACCTTACCGACCCGTCCCCGGCGACCACCTTCGCCCACCTTGACTCCACCGTGGTACTGAGCCGCGACATCGCCGCCACGGGTATCTACCCCGCGGTGGACCCGCTGGACTCCACCTCGCGCCAGCTGGACCCGCTGATTATCGGTCACGAGCACTATGACGTAGCCCGCGGCGTGCAATCCGTGCTGCAGCGCTACAAGGAACTGAAGGACATCATTGCCATCCTCGGTATGGACGAACTGTCAGAGGAAGACAAGCAGACGGTAGCCCGGGCCCGGAAAATCGAGCGCTTCCTGTCCCAGCCGTTCCACGTGGCGGAAGTGTTCACCGGTTCTCCCGGCAAGTACGTATCGCTGAAGGAAACCATCGCCGGCTTCAAGGGCATTCTGGCGGGCGAATACGACCACCTGCCCGAGCAGGCGTTCTACATGGTCGGCAGCATCGACGAAGCGGTCGAGAAAGCGGGCAAGCTCTAAGGTATCGCGACAGAGGGGCTCGAGATGACAATGACAATTCACTGCGACATCGTCAGTGCGGAAGAGGAAATCTTCTCCGGGCTGGTCGAAATGCTGGTAGCCACCGCTGATCTGGGTGAAATGGGTGTGACCTACGGCCATGCCCCGCTGCTGTCATCGCTGATACCCGGCCCCGTCCGCATCGTCAAGCAGGGTGGCGAGGAAGAGGTGTACTACGTCTCCGGCGGCTTCATTGAAGTGCAGCCAGGCGTGGTCTCCATTCTCGCTGATACCGCGCTGCGCGCCGGTGACGTGGATGAGGCGGCTGCCGAGGAGGCCCGCAAGGAAGCGGTTCATACCCTGACCAACCAGTCCGGCGATTTCGACTACGGGCGCGCTTCCGCGCAGCTTGCGGAAGCGGCAGCCCAGCTGGCAACCCTGCGCAAAATGAAGAATCGGGCCGGCCGCGGCTGAGCCTCGATTCTCCCTCCGGCCCCGGACTGACGGGGCCTTTTAGTTTGTCCTGCATCACAGTTCTGACTGTTGCCCGGGTAATCGGGTTGTTTTGACCCACCTTGGCGTTAATATGCTCGGTGTCAAAGACCAGTACCAGCGCGTAGCGGCGGTCCTGCACTGCCGGCTACCCTGAGAACGGGATACTGCAATGTCTCTAGAAGTCGTTATCCTGGCCGCCGGCCAGGGCTCTCGCATGCGTTCAAGCCTGCCCAAGGTCCTGCATCTGCTGGCTGGGAAGCCCCTGCTGCAGCATGTCATTGACAGCGCCCGGCAGCTCTCTCCGACGGCGATTCACGTGGTCGTCGGTCACGGCGCCGACCAGGTACGCGCCGCCTTCGAGGGCCAGGCATTGTCCTGGGTCGAGCAGCGGCAACAGCTCGGTACCGGGCACGCTGTCCTGCAGGCACTGCCCGCCGTTGGCGAGAACAGCGCGGTACTCGTACTCTACGGAGACGTTCCCCTGGTACCCGTGGCGACGCTTGAGGCGCTGGTGGCAGCCGCCGCGAACGCGCCGGCCCTGCTGACAGCCATCCTTGAGGAACCTTCTGGCTACGGCCGCATCCTGCGCGACGCCGAGGGTGAGTTCAGGGCAGTGGTGGAACACAAGGACGCCACCGACTTCGAGCGCGCGGTGCGGGAAGTGAATACCGGTATTCTGGCGGCGCCGGCCAGCCTGCTGCGGCGCCATCTGCCGCGCGTGGGTAACAGCAATCAGCAGCGGGAATACTATCTTCCAGAGGTTCTTTCGCTGGCACTGGCCGACGGCGTTGCAGTGCAGACTGCCCCGGCCGCCAACCCGCTCGCGGTCATGGGTGTTAATGACCAGTTGCAGCTCAGTGTGCTGGAACGTGAACTGCAGCGCCAGCGCGCCGCCGCACTGCTCCAGGCGGGCGTCAGGCTGGCGGACCCTGCCCGGATCGATATCCGCGGCAGTCTGCAGTGCGGCCGGGACGTGTTTATCGATGTGAACTGTGTCTTTACCGGCACTGTGGTGTTGGGGGATGGGGTGAGCATCGGTCCCAACTGCGTGCTCGGTGATACCACCGTTGGTGCCGGCAGCGAAGTCTGTGCCATGAGTCACCTGCAGTCGGCCAGCGTGGGCAGCGGCTGCAATGTGGGGCCCTATGCCCGTCTGCGGCCCGGCACCAGTCTCGGTGACGAGGCCAGGGTCGGCAACTTCGTCGAGACCAAAAAAGCCAGCATTGGTGCCGGCAGCAAGGTCAATCACCTCTCCTACGTCGGCGACTGTGAAATGGGCGCGGGGGTGAATATCGGTGCCGGCACGATTACCTGTAACTATGATGGAGTCAACAAGCATATTACCCGTATCGGTGATGGCGCATTCGTGGGCTCCAACGCGACACTGGTGGCTCCGGTGGAGATCGGCGCCGATGGTTTCGTCGCGGCGGGCTCCACGATAACCCGTCCTGTCCCCACCGGGGAGCTGGCGGTTGGCCGCGGTAAACAGCGCAATATCAAGGGCTGGAACCGTCCGGGAAAAACAGACAAGGACTGACTCATGTGTGGAATTGTTGCCGCGGCGGCCCGTCGCGAGGTGTCCGAAATACTGCTCGAGGGTCTGCGGCGCCTGGAGTACCGGGGTTATGATTCCGCCGGGATGGCGCTTATCGACAGCGATCACAACCTGCTGCTGCACAAGCGGCAGGGCAAGGTCGCGGAGCTGGAACAGGCCCAGGCCATGGATCCCAAGTTTGGCTGTGTGGGTATCGCACACACCCGCTGGGCAACCCACGGGGTACCCTCGGCGGTCAACGCCCACCCGCATATTTCGGGTCAGCGGGTGGCGGTGGTGCACAACGGTATCATCGAAAACCACGCCGGATTGCGCAGCGAACTGCAGGCGGCGGGCTATGAATTCCAGTCGGCTACCGACACGGAAGTGATTGTGCATCTGCTGCACCGGGAGCTGGAGTCGGGCCGCAGCCTGCACCAGGCGATGCTGGCCGTGGTGCCGAGACTTCAGGGCGCCTACGCCCTGGCTGCCATCGACATGGAGCACCCCGACGAGGTGGTGGGCACCCGTGAGGGCAGCCCGCTGGTAGTAGGCGTGGGTATCGGGGAGAACTTTCTCGCCTCCGACCAGCTGGCCTTGCGGCAAGTGACGGACCGCTTCATCTACCTGGAAGAGGGCGACGTGGTCCGGATCACGGCAACCTCCGTGGAAATCACCACCCTCGCCGGGGAACCGGTACAGCGCAAGATGTCGACCATCTCCGCGCTGGAAGAGAGCACCGGGCTGGGTGACTACGAGCACTACATGCTCAAGGAAATCTACGAACAACCCAGGGCGCTGGCCGCCACCATTCCCGTCGCCGGCACTCGCGAGATCGACGACAGTGTTTTTGGCGCTGATGCCGGCGCAATTTTTGACCAGGTAAAAGCTGTACAGATCGTCGCCTGTGGCACCAGCTACCATGCGGGCATGGTCGCCCGTTACTGGCTGGAGGAGCTGGCGGGCATTCCCTGCGCAGTGGAAGTGGCCTCCGAGTTCCGCTACCGCAAGCGCGTGCCGCTTCCCGGTACCCTGCTGGTTACTGTGTCCCAGTCCGGCGAAACCGCCGATACCCTGGCCGCTCTGCGCAACGCCACCGAGGAAGCCTTCGTCGCCAGGATGGTGATTGCCAACGTGGACCACAGCTCCCTGGTGCGGGAGTCCGACCTGGTGTTCCTGACCCGGGCCGGCACCGAAATCGGCGTGGCTTCCACCAAGGCATTCACCACCCAGCTGGCGGCATTCCTGATGCTGACCCTCGCACTTGGCCGCCGGCATGCGCTGGCACCGACTCAGGCTGCGGAGATGGTGTCGGTGCTGCACAGCCTGCCGCGCTATGTCGAGCGGACGCTGCGCCTGGACCCGGCCATCAAGCGCATGGCCGGTGCCTTCATTCAACGCCAGCACGCCCTGTTCCTGGGCCGTGGCATTCACTACCCGATTGCCCTGGAGGGCGCACTCAAGCTCAAGGAGATCTCCTATATCCACGCCGAAGCCTACCCCGCGGGCGAGCTGAAACACGGGCCTCTGGCCCTGGTGGATGCGGATATGCCGGTGGTGGCAGTGGCGCCGGGGGACGAGCTGCTGGAAAAACTCAAGTCGAACCTGGAGGAGGTGCGTTCACGCGGCGCCGAACTGTATGTGTTCGCCGACAGCGAGGCCCACTTCGCCGACGAGCCCAGGGTCCACGTGCTGGCACTGCCCAGCTGCCCGGAACTGCTCAAGCCCATCGTCTACACTGTCGCCCTGCAGCTACTGGCCTACCACGTTGCGGTGCAGAAGGGAACGGATGTCGACAAGCCGCGGAATCTGGCGAAGTCGGTCACGGTGGAGTAGGGCCGCTACGGGAAAAACGCCCGGCCAACGGTTTTGCCGTCATCTCCAGGGTGGAGCTATTCCGGCAGCAGCATCATGTTTCCCTGATTGAAAAATTCTTTCTCAAACGCTTCCTCGCGCGCTCGGCTGAGTGTCCGAACAGCTGGCCTTCCTTCCGGTGCACAGGTAATGTACCAAGCCTACTAACAACTTTTAATTAGCCTGAAGGGGAGCTGTGTAGTGAAAACGTTGGAAACCCTGCTGACCGAGACAGCGGACAAGATATTCACTATCACGCTCAACCGTGAAAAGAACCTGAACGCCCTGTCTTCGCTGGTGCTGGATGAGCTGGAATACGCGCTCAACTCGGTGCGAGCAGACCCTGCCGTGTCGGTTATTGTGATCAAGTCGAAGGGCAGGGCCTTTTCCTCAGGCTACGAACTTGGCAGTGAGCACTGGGTGACATCGCAGTATCCGGGACACACCGACACTATTGATCTGCAGGCAGACCGCCGTGATATCCACGCCCTCGTCGACTACTGGATGCGGATATGGCGTTACCCCAAGCCCATCGTCGCCCAGGTTCAGGGTGATTGTCTGTCGGGCGCGGGGGAGCTGCTCGCCGTCTGCGACCTTGCCATCGTCAGTGAACGGGCACGTTTCGGCCACCCGGCGGCGTGTGACCTCGGCATTCCGCCTTCCATCATGTTCTGGCCCATACTCATTGGCCTGCGCAAAACCAAGGAGCTGTTACTGACGTCAAAGCTGATTGACGCACAGGAAGCTCTGAGTATCGGCCTGATCAACGAGGTGGTACCCCACGATGAGCTGGAAGAGCGCGTGCAAGCGGTTGCGGCGAAGATCGCCAAGGCACCCTCCGACAACTCCATTCTGCTGAAAAGCATCTCCAACACCTTGTTCGAGAATATGGGCATGCAGCAATCCATTCGCACCGGTGCCGATATTGACGCAATCTACCACCAGAACCGCAGCTATACGGATTTCTTCAAGACGCTGGAAGAAGAAGGCGTGCGGGAAGCGTTTGCAAAACGTGCGCGCCTTTACAGCTGAGGAGGACCGACATGAGCGCCGCAATGAATGGCAGCCTGCCGATATGCAGCAGTTACGAAGCATTGTGCGACCGGTTTTCCTGGTCGATACCGGAAATGTTCAACATCGCGGATGCGATTTGCGACCGCTGGGCATCTGACGAACAACGTGTTGCCATTACGTTTGAAGATTCTCACAAACAGGTCCGGCAGGTTACCTATCGCAGTCTGCAGCGGGATGCCAACCGCCTGGCAAACCTGTTTGCGTCACTGGGGATTGCACGCGGTGACAAGGTTACGGTTTGTTTGCCGCAGAGCCCCGAATGTGCGATTTCGCATATAGCCTGCTTCAAGTCCGGTATTGTGTCCTGCCTGGCCTCTGTGCTGTTTGGCGAGGAGGCCCTGAAACACCGCATCATCGGCAGCCGCTCGCGGCTGTGCATTGTGGATGCGGATAATTATTCGAAGATCGAGAGTATTTTCGACGACTGTCCATCCCTGGAACACATCATCGTGGTCGGCGAGGTGGATGACGAGTTGCCGCTGGGCTTTTACCCGGCCACGTGCAAGCTGTCCGATCAGTGGGTGAACGTGCAAACGCGGGCAGAGGAGCCGGCGTGGATCAATTACACCTCGGGCACCACCGGCCTGCCCAAGGGTGTGGTGATGCCGCACCGTGCGGTACTCGGGAATGTGTCCATCTTCGAGTATTTGTTCGACTACTTCCCGCAACCGGGGGATGTGCTGTGGTCCCAGGCAGACTGGGCCTGGGTTGCCGGGTTTGCCGATATTTTCCTGGTTGGCAGCTTTCACGGTTGCAGGATCGTCTCCACCAGCATGAAGGGGTTTGACCCGGTAGAGGCGTTTCGCATTCTGTCGGACCACAAGGTCACCGTGTAATTGCTCACACCCACCATGCTCAAGCTGATGCGCGAAGCCAGCGCGCGCGTCAAGACAGACAGAGTGCAGTTGCGCGTGGTGCTATCGGGTGGAGAAGCCGTGGGTGCCGAGCTGGCCAGTTGGGCGGATGAGCACTTCAACCTGACCATCAATGAAGGCTTTGGTCAGTCGGAGTGCAACGGCATGATTGGCAGTAATGCCAAACTCATGCAGGTGCGCCATGGATCATTGGGCAAGCCAACGCCGGGCGCGGTATGTGCCATTGTCGATGAGCGGGGCAATGAGCTGCCCGATGGGGAGCGCGGCGAGATTGCGATTCAGCGGCCTCATCCGGCCATGTTTCTCCATTACCTGGATGACCCGGAGGCAACCGCGGCCAAGTTCCGCGGGGCCTGGATGGTCACCGGTGATATTGGCAGCCGCGATGCGGACGGCTACTTCTGGTTTCACGGTCGCTCGGATGACGTAATTACCAGCTCGGGTTACCGGATTGGACCCACTGAAATCGAGGATACACTGCTCTCTTCAGCGGCAGTAAAAATTGTCGCTGTGGTGGGCGTGCCGGACGAGCGCAGAACCGAACTCATCAAGGCCGTGGTGGTGCTCGCTGCAGGCGTGGATCCCTCGCCGGAACTGACGGCGTCACTGCAGGATCTGGTGCGGAAGAAACTGGCGAAGCACGAAGTGCCGCACATTATCGAGTACGCTGACAGCTTGCCGATGACGCCCACGGGCAAGATCCTGCGGCGGGAACTTCGCGGCTAGCACTGGCTGCAGGTTTGCGGCCTCTTGTTTCATTGTTAAGGATCAACGATGCAAGTCCCCTTACTGAATGACCGCGACATTGAGTTCCTGCTGTTCAGGGTATTCGATACCGTCGATGTGCTAAGCCGTGAACGGTACAGCGAGCACACGCAGGAAACCATCAGCATGACGCTGCAGACCGCCAGGAGCGTCGCGGAAAAATACTTTCTCAATCACTATGCCAAAGGGGACGCGCAGGAACCGGTATTCGATGGCGAAACGGTTACCACGGTGGCGGAGACCAAGCTGGCATGGTCGGCTTTTGCAGATGCCGGCTTCTTCGCTGCCACGTGTGATTTCGCCGACGGGGGCATGCAGCTGCCGTATATCGTCATGCGGGCGGCCAACGCCTACTTCTATGCGGCCAACCCGGGAACAGCAGGTTACTGCCTTTTGTGCATTGCGGCGGCCGACTTGCTTGAAACCTTTGGCACTGCCGAACAAAAAAATACTTACCTCGCGCACATGCGTTCGGGGCGTTTCACCGGAACCATGGCCTTAACCGAGCCTGCGCAGGGATCATCGCTGCAGGATATTGCAACCAGGGCCAAGCCGTCCGCTGACGGCACATACCGGCTGTTTGGTCAGAAAATGTATATATCAGGCGGCGATCACGACCTGACCGAAAACATCATTCACATGGTCCTGGCCAAGACGGTGTGCCCGGCAACCGGCAAGGAAGGCATCTCGCTGTTTATTTGTCCCAAGGTGCAGGTGAACGCAGACGGTACGCTGGGAGCGCGCAATGATGTCGCGCTCGCCGGGCTGCTGCACAAGATGGGCTTTCGCAATGCCACCTCGACGGTGCTCAATTTCGGTGAAAAGGACGGCGCGGTCGGCTACTTGCTGGGCGACCTGAACAAGGGCCTGGTGCACATGTTCCAGATGATGAACGATGCGCGCATCGCGGTGGGCCTTTTCGCCACCGCGTTGGGCTATCAGGGCTACAATTATTCTCTGCTTTACGCCAGGCAACGCAAACAGGGCAGAACAGTGCGCCCGGTCAAACAGCAGGACAGGGGTGCCCAGGTTGAGATCATCGAGCATGCGGATGTACGCCGGATGTTGTTGACCCAGAAGGCCTATGCAGAAGCTTCATTGGCCATGACGTTTTATGCCAGCGTGCTGTTTGAAGACAGTCGCTCTGCCAACTCGGTGACGGATCGTGAAACGGCAGGTGCACTGCTCGACCTGGTTACCCCGGTTATCAAGTCGTGGCCGTCCAAATACTGCCTGGCGGCGAATGACCTCGCGATCCAGGTGCTTGGCGGAGCGGGTTATACGCGGGACCACCTCGTCGAGCAGTATTATCGGGACAATCGTCTGAATCCGATACACGAGGGCACGGAAGGTATTCAGGCTATCGATCTCCTGGGGCGCAAGGTAGGCAGTGACGATGGTGCGGTGTTCAGGCGCTTGATCGTGGTTATCGAGGCCAACCTGGAGCTGGGTGCGCAGGATGAGCATGCCACGGTTGCTGAAGTTACCGCAGAGCTGCGGCACGGCGTCACCGCCTTGTCCCGCGTCACAGAAACCCTGCTGCCCGAGATTCGCCGTGATCGAACGGCTGCGCTTGCGAACGCCGCGGTGTATCTGGATCTGTTCGGGCGGGTTTTTGCCGCCTGGATGTGGTTGAAACAGGCGCTGGCTGCTGCGGAGTGCTTGCGTACGGCCAGCATCGCACCAGCAGAAGCCGACTTTTACCAGGGAAAATTGCAAGCCGCCAGATTCTTCGCCCGCTGGGAGCTGCCGAAATACCAGCATGAGGCGCAGATACTGCTGCAGGGGTATGATGAGCCCTTGAAAATGCCGGCGGAGTGGTTCTAGCCGTTCTGGTGATTCGCGGTATGAATTGACCTTGCCCGCTATTGTTCAGGCGGGCACGTGCTTGAGGACAGCTGAACGCCAATGATTTCCCTCAAACAACTCACCTATGCCCTTGCGGTTGCCGATACCCGCCATTTCAAGAAGGCGGCTGAGCAGTGCTCCATTTCCCAGTCGGCTCTGAGTACGGCGATCTCCGAGCTGGAGTCCCAGCTGGGCACTCAGTTGTTTGAGCGCGACAACAAGAAAGTGCTGGTAACGCCGGTGGGTGAGCAGATCCTGGCGCGGGCTGCGGCCATCCAGGTCGAGCTGGAAGATATCTATCGCCTCGCCCAGAACAGCAAGGATCCCCTGAGCTATCCCCTGAGCATGGGGGTCATTCCCACGATCGGTCCGTACCTGTTGCCCAAGGTGCTGCCCACCGTCCGGCGCGACTACCCCGATTTCCGCCTGAGCATCATGGAAGAACAATCCCATGTACTGGTGGAGAAGGTGCGCAGGGGGGAGCTGGACACCGCGGTACTGGCGCTGCCCTACAGCCACGAGGGTCTGCTGGCATTTCCGTTCTGGGAGGAAGACCTGTTCCTGGTGACCCATCGGGACAGCCCGCTGGGCAAGCGGACGCGGGTCAAGGCGGGGGATCTGCGCGAGCTGAGCCTGATGCTGCTCAAGGATGGGCACTGTCTCAAGGATCACGCCCTGGCGGTGTGCCACCTGCAGTCATCCAGTCTCGATGAAACCCTGGAGGGCGCCAGCCTCTATACCCTGATCCAGATGGTGGCCGGGCACATGGGTTCCACCCTGGTGCCGGAGATGGCGCTTGATCAGTTGCTCTCAGGCAGCTCCGAGCTCAATGCCCTGCACCTCGATGAGCCCGGCCCGCATCGGACCATCGCCTTTATCGTGCGGCCGAATTTCGGCGGCCTGGCGAATATCGAGGTGCTGAAGCAGCTGTTCAAAAGGGAGCTGGCCGTCCACGCCGCTGCTGCGCCGCGGTAGTCAGAAGGGGGGGTCGGGAGGGCGCAGGGGTCATCGGCCATCCCGACCAGCGGCGCCTCAGCCCGGGTTGGCGGCGCGGTATTCGCGGATTTCCGTATTGAACTGGCCGGCAACCGCTTCCTCGGTGGAGACTGCTGAGTTGTAGGCATCAATGGATTTCTCATAGACCGCTTGCAGCGCCTTCGGATCTTCTGCCTTGCCGCCTTCGATTGCCGTCTTTGCCGCGGTGAACTCGCCCTCCAGGCAACTCATGTACTCCAGGTTTGCGGCCTGGAAGGTCTTCACGGCCTGCTGGCCGGCTATCATTTCGTCCATGGTGGCAGAGGCGCCATCGGGCAGGTCGGGGGCCTCAGGCTGGACACATTCCGCCATTGCCATGGAACTGCCCAGGGCCAGTACTGCCAGCAGGGAATTTACAACTTTCATGGTGGTGCTCCTCAGTGAGTTTGGGTGAACCTTAGCAGCACCGGCGGGCGCTGCCAAGCTGGTGCGAGGCTCGTCTATTCGCGACCCACCCAGAGTTTGGACAGTCCGTAATCCTGCTCCAGTTTCCGGGCCACGGTTTGCGCCTGGCTGTCCGAGGCCAGGCCGATAACGCGCACGCGGTACAGAGTTGTACCGTCGCGTTGGGTTGCGGTGACGGTTACCTGGCCGGAGGCCGGCTGCAGGCGCGCGGCCCACTGCTCGGCCACGCTGCGTTCGCTATAACTGCTGAAATTGACGAACCAGTCGCCGCCAGCGGTCGCAGCCGGGTCCGGGGCGGGAGTCGCCTGTGCCACGGCTTGTTGTGGTTTGGCGGGCGCCGGCGCTGCGCGGGCGGTGGCGTCGCGTTGGGCAACGAGCTGTTGTTCCAGCCCCGCCAGGGTGTCGCTGAGCTGGCGGTTCTCATCCCGCAGCGCGGCGAGGGTTGTGCGCAGCTCGCGGTTGTCTTCTTCCAGGGTGCCGAGGCTGGCGCGAGTGCTGCTGATTTCTTCGGGCTTCGCGGCTACCGCCAGCAGTGCCTGCAGGTCGCGGATCTCCTGCTCCATGGCCGCGCGCTGTTTCATGACGCCATAGCCACCGGCTGCGAGCAGCACCAGCGCCAAGGCGGCAACGGCGATCAGCCCGACTGGCCAGGTATCGGTAAAGCGGGAAGCCTCTGTCGGCCGGTACTCGTCGTCCTGCGGCTCCTCTTCATCCCAGGAATCGACATCATCGTAATCATCCGCTTCGTCCTCGGAGGAAAACGCCTCTTCCTGCGGTTTGTAGGCGGGCGGGGCAGCCCTGACCGGGCTTACGGGGGGCATTGCGAGCGCCGGTGGCTCGCTGTCCAGTTGGGAACTGCCGCTCTCGTCATCCTCGTCCCCGTCCCCGTCCCCGCCCTCATCCTCGTCCAGCGGGTCGCGCACGCTGGTCTCGTCGTAGCGGCGGAAATCGGCTTCTTCCTCGTCACTGTCGTGACTGAAGCTGGGCAGGTCATCTTCGCTGGAATCCTCGTCCTGCCAGGGGTTCCAGTCCTCCGCGGAGTTGTCCTGGTCCCGATCATCGCGCCTGTCGTTGCTCATCCTGTCACTCCGGTCCGCCCCTGTGGCCATCGCGAATCTTAACAGAGGGCCGCGGCCAATGCTCTGCGGGGACGCCAATTGGACAACAGGAGAGCGGAATTGCTCGTTCGCCAGCGCCACAATTTGGGTAGAATGCGGCAATGGATGTTTCCGATATTCTCTCCCCCCTCAACGATGCCCAGCGCGAGGCCGTCGCCGACGACAGCCCGAACCTGCTGGTGCTGGCAGGCGCCGGCAGCGGCAAGACCCGGGTTCTGGTGCATCGTATCGCCTGGCTTGTCCGCGCCCAGGACGTGTCGCCCTGGGCAATACTCGCCGTGACCTTTACCAACAAGGCGGCGAGGGAAATGCGCTCGCGCATCGAGGAGATGCTGCATATTCCCGCCCACGGCATGTGGGTCGGGACTTTCCACGGCCTGGCTCACCGCTTGTTGAAGGCGCACTGGAAGGAGGCAAAGCTGCCGCAGAATTTCCAGATCCTGGACAGCGACGACCAGCTGCGGCTGGTCAAGCGGGTGTGTCGGGAGCTGGAGCTGGATGAGTCCCGCTGGCCGCCGCGGCAGGCCCAGTGGTATATCAATGCGCAGAAGGATGAGGGCCTGCGCGCGGCCCACATCAACCCGCCCCAGGGGGACCTGTTCGCCCAGACCATGCTGCAGGTCTACCGCGCCTATGAAGCGGCCTGCGAGCGCGGCGGGATGGTGGACTTTGCCGAGCTGCTGTTGCGCGCCCACGAACTGTGGCTGCACAGCCCGGCGGTGCTGCAGCACTACCGCGATCGCTTCCGCCAGATCCTGGTGGACGAGTTCCAGGACACCAACACCATCCAGTATGCCTGGCTGCGCGTGCTGGCGGGGGATCGTATCCCGGTGGTGGCGGTGGGCGATGATGACCAGTCCATCTACGGCTGGCGCGGGGCCAAAATCGAGAACATCCAGCGTTTCGGCGAGGACTTCAGCGGAACCCGCACCGTGCGTCTGGAGCAGAACTACCGCTCCACCCAGACCATCCTGCAGGCCGCCAACGGCGTCATCGCCCACAATTTTGGCCGCCTCGGCAAGGAGCTTTGGACCGAGGGGGAGTCCGGTGAGCCCATTTCTCTCTATGCCGGTTTCAACGAGCAGGACGAGGCCCGCTTTATCGTCGAACAGGCGGAGGCCTGGATCAATGACGGCAACGAGCGCGCTTCCATAGCCATTCTGTATCGCTCCAATGCCCAGTCCCGGGTGCTGGAAGAGGCGTTGATCCGCAGCGCTATTCCCTACCGAATTTACGGTGGCCAGCGTTTCTATGAGCGCCTGGAAATCCGCAATGCCCTGGCCTATATGCGATTACTTACTAACCGGGGAGACGACGCAGCTATTGAGCGCGTCATCAATACTCCGCCACGGGGTATTGGCAGCAAGACCCTCGAGACGCTGCGCCAGCTGGCCCGGGAACGGGGCATCCCCCTGTGGCAGGCAATCAACGGCGCCCGCGAGGAGAAGCTGCTGCCGGCCCGCGCCCTGGGTGCGCTGGAGGGATTCCAGGTGCTGATCAACGAGCTCGACTCCGGCACCGATGAGCTCGCCCTGGAAGAGCTGGTGGAGCATGTGATCGAGGGCTCCGGGCTGGTGGATTTCCACCGCAACGAGAAAGGGGAAAAGGGTCAGGCCCGGGTGGAGAACCTGGAGGAGCTGGTCAGCGCCGCCAAGCAGTTCAGCCCCGAGGGCGAAGAGCTGTCGCCCCTGCAGCAGTTTCTCGACAATGCCGCCCTGGACGCGGGCGACGCCCAGGCGGACGACTTTGAGGACAGCGTACAGCTGATGACCCTGCACTCCGCCAAGGGCCTGGAGTTCCCGCTGGTCTTCCTGGCCGGAATGGAAGAGAACCTGTTTCCCCACCGCATGTCCCTGGAGGAGCCGGGCAGGCTGGAGGAAGAGCGGCGCCTGGCCTACGTCGGTATCACCCGGGCCATGCAGCGGCTGGTTATCACCTACGCCGAGTCCCGCCGCATCCACGGCAGTGAGAGCTACAACACGCCCAGCCGGTTTATTCGGGAAATCCCGGCGGAGCTGCTGCGCGAGGTACGTCTGCACACGGCCATCAGCCGTCCGGTCAGCAGCCTGTCCCAGGCCGCGGTACCGGATACCGGCATAGCCCTGGGCCAGCGGGTGTATCACCAGGTTTTCGGCGAAGGGGTGGTGCTCAATTTCGAAGGCCGCGGCAACAACGCCCGGGTGGAGGTGAACTTCGATTTCGAGGGCAGCAAGTGGCTCGTGGTGCAGTACGCAAAGTTGCAGTTGTTATAGCTGGACGGCGTTCCGTCGGGCGGCGCTCCGTCGGGCGGCGCACCGTCGGGCCGAGCACGCCCGGGGCGGTCGGTCGCTGGTCAACCCCGGGCCCCCGGGGTAGACTGCTGCCAACGCCAATAAACTGATTTTCACCTGCAAGTAGAATAATCATGGCTCTGTCCCCGTTCGAACGCCGCTACACCCCCGCCATCATCCTGCTCCTGCTGGCCGCGCTGGTAGTCGTCATCGCCCTGTGGGCCAGCGAGCGCAGCGGCGGCATCGGTGCCCTGGCAGGGCGCGACGGGGTCCAGGCGGGCAGTGGCGACCAGGCCCGCTTTACCTGGAAGATCGTCACCACCTGGCCCAAGAACCTGCCCGGGCTGGGTTCAGGGCCGGAAAACTTTGCCCGCATGGTGGGGGAGATGAGCAACGGCCGCCTTACGGCCCGGGTCTACGGAGCCGGCGAGATGGTTCCCGCCTTCGAGGTATTTGATGCGGTGCGCCAGGGAGTGGCGGATGCGGGCCACGGTGCTGCCTATTACTGGAAGGGCAAGGTGCCGTCGTCAGTGTTCTTCACCGCTATCCCTTTTGGCATGACCGCCCAGGAAATCAACGCCTGGCTGCACTACGGCGGCGGTCTGGAGCTGTGGCGGGAGGCCTATGCGCCCTCCAATATAATCCCCTTCGCCGGGGGCAATTCCGGGGTGCAGATGGCGGGCTGGTTCCGCAAGGAAATCAACTCCCTTGCCGACCTGCAGGGCCTGAAGATGCGTATTCCCGGGCTGGCCGGCGAGGTGTTCAGCGCGGCCGGTGGCACGTCCGTGCGCATTTCAGGCGGCGAGCTGTATACCTCGCTGCAGACCGGCGTGATCGACGCCGCCGAGTGGGTTGGGCCCTACAACGACCTGGCGCTGGGCCTGCATGAGGTGGCCAAGTACTACTACTATCCCGGCTGGCACGAACCGGGTGCCATGCTCGAGTTCATCGTCAACAAGGATTCCTACGAAGCCCTGCCGCCGGACCTGCAGGCCATCGTCACCGCCGCCGCCCGCGCCGCCAACCAGGACATGCTCGACGAATTCACCGCGCGCAACAACGCCGCCCTGCGGGAGCTGGTGGAGAATCACGGGGTGCAGCTGCGGCAGCTGCCGGACGATGTAATGCAGGCATTTCATACTGCGGGCGAGCAGGCCATGCGGGATCTGGTCGCTGCGGATCCCATGGCGGCGAAGGTTTACGCCTCGTTCATTGAGTTCTACGCGGGGGTGCGGAACTATCACCACATCTCCGAGCAGGCCTACATCAACGCCCGGGACGAGGTACTGGGCAGGGACTGATCAGTTGCTGATGGCGCGGGTCCTGCCCTTCTCGTCGATCGCAACGAATACGAACTCCCCCTCGGTGACCTTGATCGGATCGCCGTCGTGCTTGGAGTTGATCCACACTTCCACCACGATGCGCACAGAGCTGCGGCCCACTTCCAGTACGTCGCAATAGCAGGCCACAACAGCGCCCACATGCACCGGGGTCAGGAAAGCCATACCCTCAATGGCTACGGTGGCAACGCGGCCTCCCGCGACATCCGTGGCGGTGACGGAACCGGCCATGTCCATCTGCGAGACCAGCCAGCCGCCGAAGATATCACCGCTGGCGTTGGTGTCCCGCGGCATGGCGACAACCTGCAGGGCCAGGTCGCCCTGGGGCATGGGTGTGGTGTCGATGTCGTTCATGTGAAGCCTGGTTGTGTGGTCCGAGTAACGTTGCCGGGCCCCTATTGTTTCAGGGCGGCGGGCAGCCATGTTGCCAGGGCGGGCCACACCCAGAGGGCCGCCAGCACCAGCAATTGAATGATTATAAAGGGAATCACGCCCCGGTAGATAGCGCTGGTACGAAGCTCCGGCGGCGCCACGCCGCGCAGGTAGAACAGGGCGAAGCCAAAGGGCGGAGTGAGGAAAGAGGTCTGCAGATTGATGGCGATCATGATGCCCAGCCAGATCGGGTCCAGTCCCATCATCAGCAGCACTGGTCCCACGATCGGCACCACCACGAAAGTGATCTCGATAAAGTCGAGGATGAAACCGAGCAGGAAGATCACCAGCATCACCACCAGCGTGGCGCCGAACACGCCGCCGGGCATCTGCCCGAACCAGTGGTGGATCAGGTCCTCGCCGCCGAAGCCGCGGAACACCAGGGAAAACACCGCCGCACCGATCAGGATCATGAACACCATGCAGGTGACCTTCATGGTGTCGATCATTGCCTCGCGCAGCCGCAGCGGGGGCATCTCGCGCTTGGCCAGGGCCAGCAACAGGGCGCCCACCGCGCCAACGCCGGCGGCCTCGGTCGGGGTGGCGGCGCCCGCCAGAATGGAGCCCAGCACCACCGCGATCAGCACCAGTGGCGGCACCAGGCTGCCCAGCAGTTCGGCCAGCGCCACCGGCTCGGTTTCCACATTGGGCGCCAACCGTGGCCGGAACCTGGCGACAGCCATGATGTAGGCCAGATACAGCATTACCAGCAGGATCCCCGGAATCAGGGCGCCGACGAAGAGGTCGCCGACCGACACTGTCTTGGGGTTGAAGATACCCATGCTCAGCTGCGCCTGCTGGTAAGCATTGGAGAGCACGTCACCGAGCAGTACCAGAGCGATGGAGGGTGGAATGATCTGGCCCAGGGTGCCGGTGGCGCAGATGGTGCCTGCGGCCAGGGAGGGGCTGTAGCCGCCCTTGAGCATGCTCGGCAGGGACAGCAGGCCCATGGTCACTACCGTGGCGCCGACGATCCCGGTGCTCGCCGCCAACAGCATCCCCACCAGTATGACCGCGATACCCAGGCCCCCGGGCAGCGAGCCAAAGCTCCGGGACATGGTGCCCAGCAGCTGCTCGGCGATCCGGGACTTCTCCAGGATCACCCCCATCAAAATGAACAGCGGTACGGCGATCAGGGTGTCGTTGCTGATGGTGCCGAAAATGCGCGCCGGCAGCGCTGCCAGGAACGCGGGATCGAAATGCCCGGCAATGACGCCCACTGCGGCAAAGGCCAGCGCCGTGCCCGCCAGGGTGAACGCTACCGGGTAGCCTAGCATCAGCAGCAGGCAGATCGCGGCGAACATGTAGAGCGCTATGTAGCCGTCCATCAGCCCCGCCCCCCGACCAGGACAGAGGCGTTGCGCAGGGTTTCCGCCAGGGCTTGCAGGAACAGGTTGATGGCGAGCAGCGGCAGCAGGGTTTTCAGCAGGAACACCGCCGGGATGCCACCGGCTTCGGCCGAGGTTTCGCGGATTATCCAGCTTGCCTCGACGTAGTCCCAGCTGGAAACGAGAATGAACCCGCACATGGGCAGCAGGAACACGATGCCGCCGATCGCGTTGATCCAGGCCTGGCCCCGGGGCGAGAAGCGCCGGTAGAAGATGTCCACCCGCACGTGGCCGTCGTGCTTCAGGGTGTAGGCGGCGCCCAGCATGAATACGCAGCCATGCAGGTAGGTGATTGCCTCCTGGGCCATGATGGAGCCGGTATTGAAACCGTAGCGCAGCAGCACCACCGCGGCGGTGAGCAGGGCCATCGCCAGCAACAGCCATGCAAGGAACCTGCCGCAGGTCTCGGTAAAGCGGTCAATGGTGTGCACAGCAAGTGTCAACAGGGCCATCTGTTATTGGTCTTTTTGAACAAACCGGTGCAGGGTATCATAGGCGTTATAGTTGGGCACAAGCTGCATCAGCCCGATCAAGCCCCTGACGGACCCGTTTCCATGCTGACACTGATTTCGCCGGCGAAGACGCTGGATTTTGACACGCCTCCCGCCACCCGCAAAAGCACCCAGCCCCGCTTCCTCGAGCAATCCACGGCGCTGGTGGAAGACGCCCGCAAACTGGACCCGGCGGCCATCCGTGAGCTGATGGGCGTCAGCGAGGCGATTGCAGAGCTCAACCATCGCCGGTTCCACAACTGGACTACTCCTTTCAGCCTCGACAACGCAAAGCAGGCGATCCTCGCTTTTCGCGGTGACGTCTATACCGGCCTGGAAGCGGATACCCTGGGCAAGGCACAGCTGGATTTCGCGCAAAAACACCTGCGCATCCTCTCAGGCCTGTATGGCCTGTTGCGCCCGCTGGACCTGATGCAGCCCTACCGCCTGGAAATGGGCCTCAAGTTCGCCAACCGCGGCGGTAGCAACTTGTACCAGTTCTGGGGCGGGGAGATCACCCGGGCCATCAACGCCGAGCTGGGCAAGAGCGGCAGCCGGGTACTGGTGAATCTCGCTTCCAATGAATACTTCAAGGCGGTGCAGCCCGGAGCGCTGGATGCCGATATCATCACGCCCCAGTTCCGGGACCTGAAGAACGGCAAGTACAAAGTCATCAGCTTCTACGCGAAGAAGGCCCGGGGCCAGATGGCGCGCTTCATCATCGAAAACGGGCTCAATGACGCCGACAGCCTGCTGCAGTTCAGCGTCGACGGCTACAGCTACAATCGCCGGGAATCCGGCCCCCGGGAACCGGTGTTTACCCGCAAGGCGCCGACCGCCTGAGCGGCGTCTCCGATAACGATAACAGGGACACAACATGAACGGCGGCACACTGCACCAGGTCATCATCATCGGCGCGGGCATGTCCGGCCTGTGCGCCGGGGTCCGCCTGCACGCTATGGGCATCGACGATTTTGTGATCCTGGAGAAGTCCGCCGGCGTGGGCGGCACCTGGCACGACAACACCTACCCCGGCGCCTGCTGTGATGTCCCCTCGGTACTCTACAGCTTCTCCTTTGAGCCCAACCCGAACTGGTCCCGCGAGTACTCGGCGCAGGAGGAAATTCGCGCCTATTTCGAGCACTGCGCGGACAAGTATGGTTTGCGCGATCGTCTGCGGCTGTCGACCGCCGTGCGCTGCGCGCGCTTCGATGAGGGCGCCGGGGAGTGGGAAGTCACGCTGGAGTCCGGTGAACAGCTGCGCAGCAAGGCGGTGATCAGCGGCCTGGGCCAGCTCAACATCCCCAATACGCCGGAGTTTGCGGGCGCTGGTTCCTTTCGCGGCGAATCCTTCCACTCCGCCCGCTGGCGCCACGATATCGACCTCACCGGCAAGCGGGTCGCGGTGATTGGCAATGCCGCCAGCGCCCTGCAATTCATTCCCCACGTCGCGGCACAGGCGGCTCAGCTGCATGTGTACCAGCGCAGCGCGAACTATGTGATCAAGCGCAACGACAGCTTTTATACCGAAGCCCAGAAGCGCCGGTTCGCGCGTTGGCCCTGGCTGCAGAAACTGCACCGGGCCGGGGTATACATCCGCGGGGAGCTGCTGTTCTACCCGGTTTTGCGCAACAGTCGCTTGTTGCGGCCGCTGTGGGAAAAATGGGCCCGGGAGCACCTGGAAGAACACATCCAGGATCCGGAATTGCGCCGCAAGCTCACTCCGGACTATCCCGTGGGTTGCAAGCGGATCCTGGTTGCCGACGATTATTACCAGGCTTTTGCCCGTGCTAATGTGGATCTGGTCACCTCACCGATTACCGCCATTGATGAACAGGGCGTGGTCACGGAAGACGGTGTGGCGCGGCCGGTCGACGTTATCATCTATGGCACCGGATTCAACACCTCGGCGATGCTGTCCGGGGTGGATTTCATTGGCGCCGGCGGGCGCAGCCTGAAGCAGGCCTGGGCCGACGGCGCCGAGGCCTATCGCGGTGTCTGCGTCGCCGGCTTTCCCAACCTGTTCATGCTCTACGGCCCCAACACCAACCTCGGGAGCAACTCCATCATCTTCATGGTCGAGCGCCAGGTGAACTATATCGCCGCGTGTATCGACAAGCTGCTGGCCCACGATCTGCGGTCGCTGGCGGTGAATGCCGCGGTCATGCGCGCCTACAACGACCGCCTGCAGGGCGACATGGCGGGAACGGTGTGGGTGGCCAACTGCGACAGCTGGTACAAGAACGCCGCCGGCAAGGTGGTCAACAACTGGCCCCGGTCGACGCTGTATTATTGGTGGCAGATGCGCGCCCCGGACTTTGCCGATTTCGACATGACCTGACGCCGGCGCAACTCAGCTGTCCCGGCGAAAGGGCAGCAGGTTGGCGGCATCCTGCCGGTAGGCCTCGATGTGGGGCCGCTCCCGGCGGGTAAAGTCGGCAACCGCCGCCGCCAGCTGTGGGTCGGCTATCCAGTGATTGGAAAAGGTGTGTACCGGGCGGAAGCCGCGCTGGATCTTGTGCTCGCCCTGGGCGCCGGGGTCGAAACGCTGCAGCCCCTCGCGGATGCAGTACTCGATTCCCTGATAATAGCAGGCCTCGAAGTGCAGGCAGTCGAATTCCTCGATGCACCCCCAGTAGCGCCCGAACAGCGTGGTTGCCGAGCGGAAGTAGAGGGCGGCGGCCACCGCCCTGGCGCCGTGCGCTGCCACCACCATGATCACCTGGTCCCCGAGCGACGGGGCTGTCTGCAGGAAAAAGTCGCGCGTCAGGTAGCCACCATGGCCGCTGCGCTTGGCATAGGTGAGCTGGTAGAAGCGGTGGAACTGCTCCCAGTGTGACGGGGTGATCTCGGCGCCGCGCAGCAGCTGCAGCCGCAGGCCCTGCTCCCCGACGCGCTCGCGCTCCCGGCGCAGGTTCTTGCGCTTGCGACTGGCAAAGGTTCCCAGGAACTGGTCGAAACTGTCATAGCCCTCATTGAGCCAGTGGAACTGGGTCGACATGCGCTGGGGCAGCCCGGCGGCCAGCAGGCGGGCGGAGGTGTCTTCCTCCGGAAACAGCAGGTGCCAGGAGGAAATGCCCCTGGCGTCGGCAAAGCTGCGGATGGCCGCCAGGGCGTGGTCCCACAGGGCATCGCTGTCGAACCCGGCGGCCACGCACAGGCGGGGTCCGGTGGCGGGGGTGAAGGGAATCGCCGATACCAGCTTCGGGTAATAGCTGAGGCCTGCGCGCTGCCAGGCATCGGCCCAGGACCAGTCGAAAACGTATTCGCCGTAGGAGTGGGACTTCAGGTACAGGGGCAGCAGCGCTATCAGCCGCCCGCCCTGGCGCAGCAGCAGGTGGCAGGGCTGCCAGCCGGTCGCGGCGGTCGTACAGGCGGTTTCCTCCATGCCGAGCAGAAAGGCATGGCGCAGGAACGGGTAGTCGGTTGCGGCGACGGCATCCCATTCGCTGGCACTGACGCCGGCGAGGGAATCGATAAATTCGGCGACGGGCAGGCCCGCTGCTTCGGTGGCGGCCATGACCTGTTCAGTGACCTTGGCTTGCGTAGTGCAGGGCAATACCCATGAATATGACCAGTCCCACCCAGTTGTTGTGGCGGAACGCCTTGAAGCAGGCGTCCCGGTGCCGGCTGCGTATCAGGTACTGGTGATAACCGAACAGCAGCGCCACTGCAACCAGACTGAGATAATAAATGCCTCCCAGACCGAACCGCTGGCCGGCGAGAAGCAGGGCGAGCAGACACAGCAGCTGCAGTGCCGCCAGCACCAGACGGTCGGCGTCGCCAAACAGGATGGCGGTGGACTTGATACCCACCCTGAGATCATCGTCGCGGTCCACCATCGCGTACTGGGTGTCAAACACCATGGTCCACAGCAGATTGGCGATATACAGCAACCACAGGGCACTGGGCAGCTCGCCCAGCTGGGCGGCAAAGGCCATCGGGATGGCCCAGGAGAACGCTGCCCCCAATACCACCTGGGGCCAGTAGGTGAACCGCTTCATGAATGGGTAGGTGGAAGCCAGCAGCAGACCGCCCACGGACAGCAGTATGGTCAGGGTATTGGTCAGCAGCACCAGACCGAATGAGGCCAGGCAGAGCACCAGGAACAGGATGCGGGCCTGGGTGACGGAGACTTCACCCGTCACCAGCGGTCTGGTGCTGGTGCGCTCGACGCTGCCGTCCCAGTGCCGGTCTGCCAGGTCGTTGACGATGCAGCCGGCAGAGCGCATCAGGAAGGTTCCCAGGGCGAAGATCAGCAGCAGTTTTGGCTCCGGCAGTCCGTCGGCGGCGATCCACAGCGCCCACAGGGTCGGCCACAGCAACAGCAGGGTGCCAATGGGCTTGTCGAAGCGAACAAGTTTCAGCAGGGGGACGATGTTGACGCCTTGACGCATGATCGGTAGCGGTGGGGAAACAAGCTGCAAGCTTACTGGTTTACGCCACCGATTGCAGCGCTTACCTTGCCGCGCCGGCTGCGGTGCACCGGCAGGGTAGCATCCCAGGGGTTGAAGCCCTGCAGGAATACCTCACTGACCAGCAGGCGCTTGCCGCGGATATCGAAGCAGGAGCGCCGGGCCCAGGCGTCGTCCTGCTGGTGTATCCACGGTGCCATGTAGGCGCTGTCGCCGGCGAGACGGGCCAGCTCGAAGGGGCTGCGCTGCATGGCCGGAAAGCGGAACAGGATGGCGCCCAGGGAGCGGTTTCGCAGTTTGCGCAGGTGCGCCAGTTCACCGCCCAGGCTGCTGATGGGAAACACACTGCGGGCAAATACCACGGCGCGCTCATCCAGGCGCAGCAATACTTCGCGAACCAGCGCGCGCTGGCGGGGCGGCACCTGCAGCAGCGCCTGCTCGGAGGGCAGGGGAACCTGCCAGCCCTGGTCGAGGCGCAGGACATTGAAGCGGCCGGCGTCGAGCGCGATCAGCCGGGCGGTGAGCGAGTCGTCATCCAGCAGCCAGCGGCGACAGGCCGCGGGCAATTCCGCGGCGGTAAATTGCTGCACGCGGCGCCAGCGCGGGTCGCGGGCGCTGTGGGCCGTCAGGTTGGCGGGCACGTCGCGGGTCTCCCCGGGCAATCCAAAGGCGGGAGCATGCGGCAGTAGTGGCCGGCGTGCAAGGGCAGCAGACGCGTCCCGGCCGCGCTTGCGCTGGATACGGGCGGGGCTCCCCGGCAGGGTCGGTCCCCGCATGGTGTCCCGGTGCCTGGCTGCGGTAAGCTTGGAGCGGCGCTGGCTCCGGCCCGCCTCCGGGGTGGCAACAGGGTGGAACAGTGATGAGATTGGTTGTGGTATTGGTAGCGCTGCTGATTGTTGGTCTTCTGGTGCAGAAGCAGCTGGGGGGCAGCAGTACTGTGGAACAGGCGGGACAGGGGGCGCAGCACGTGCGCGAGGGAGCGCCCCGGGTGCCGACCAACCCCGGGCAGCTGCAGGCATTTGAGCAGCAGATGGGTGACTACATGGCCGATGAGGCCGAGCGCAGGGCCAGGGAGATCGAGGCGGCGGAGCAGCAGTGACCGAAACCGGGACGAAGTTGAACCAGGGATCGGTTCAACGACTGCCCGACCGCAAAGCCCTTGCACAATTTTCATACAACCTTATAGTGTTGCGCTCGAAATTCGGCTGCTACTACCCCCGGTTGTCCGCGTTATCAGGGGAGGGTTGCCCGCATAACTGACAGAGAGCGAGAGTCCTTATGAGCAAGTGGGAATGCATTGTCTGCGGCCTGGTCTATGACGAAAAAGAGGGTTGGCCGGACGATGGCATCGCCCCGGGCACCAAGTGGGAGGATGTGCCCGAGGACTGGCTGTGTCCGGATTGCGGCGTCGGCAAAGAGGATTTCGAGCTGATCGAGGAGGCTCCCGTTGACGAGACGCCCCACCACGAGGAGCCGGTAGCGGACAAGGTGCACCCACCGGTGGTGATTATCGGCACTGGTCTCGCGGGCTACGGTCTCGCCAAGGAGTTCCGCAAACACGACAGCGAAACACCGCTGATCCTGATTAGCTCCGATGACGGTCGCGCCTACTCCAAGCCCATGCTGTCCACCGGCTACACCAAGGACACCAGCGCCGATGACCTGGCCCAGCTGGATGCCGGCTCCATGGCCAAGCAGCTCAAGGCCAGCGTCTGGACCATGACCCAGGTCAGCGACATTGACACCGCGCAGCAGGTGATCCGGGTGGGAGACGCGAAAACCGCGATCCACTACGGCAAGCTGGTGCTGGCGCTGGGTGCCCAGACCATCCAGCCGCCCATCGCGGGCGACGCGCTGGAGCTGGTGTATTCGGTCAACGACTTGCTGGACTACGACGATTTCCGCACAGCGATGGCCAAGAACAAGGTCCGCAAGGTCTGCATCATCGGCGGTGGGCTGATCGGCTGCGAATTCACCAACGACCTGCTCAACGGCGGCTTCGAGGTGGAAGCGGTGGACCCGCTGGGCTACTGCCTGCCGACCCTGCTGCCTGAAGCCGCGGGCAAGGCCGTGCAGGCAGCGCTGGAAGAGAAGGGCGCAAAGTTCCATTTTGGCCCTCTGGTGACGGCGGTGAACAAGGCAGAAGACGGCGTTGTCGTGAGCCTCAACAATGGCCATACCATCGCCGCGGACATCGTGGTCTCGGCGGTGGGTGTGCGTCCCCGCGTCGATCTGGCGAAGGCTGCCGGTATCGAGGTCAACCGCGGCATCGTCACCAACCGCCTGCTGGAAACCAGCGCTGCCAACGTCTATGCGCTGGGCGATTGCGCCGAAGTGGCCGGCCACGTGCTGGTCTATGTGGCGCCGCTGGTGGCAGCTTCGCGGGCGCTGGGCAAGACCCTGGCGGGTGAGCCCACCGAGGTGGTCTATCCGCCGATGCCGGTGACGATCAAGACCCCGGCCTGCCCCGTGGTGGTAGCGCCGCCGGCGGCGGGTGCCGCGGGCGAGTGGAAGATCGAGGCGGAAGGCAACAATGTCCGCGCCGAATTCCGCAGCACTGGCGGCGACCTGCTGGGCTTTGCCCTGACTGGCGATGCGACCAGGGCCAAGATCGAGCTGCAGAAGGCGCTGCCGGCGATCCTGCCCTGAGCCCCGGCGGCACCGGGATCCGCGGGGCGGCCCTCGGCGTCGACCGGGCGGAGCGCCAGCTGCGCGCCTGGCTGGAAAGCTGCGTGGTCGGCCTCAACCTCTGCCCTTTCGCCCGGCCCCTGCTACAGGGGCCCGGTTTGCGCATAGCGGTCTGTACTGCCGACGACAGCGAGCAGGGCCTGCAGCAGATGCGGGCCTCTCTGCTGCGCGAACTGGACCTGCTGCAGGGCAGTAGCGCAGATGAAATCGCCACCACGCTGCTGGCCTATACCGGCGGCCTGTCCCGCTTTGACGACTACCTCGATTTTCTCGACCAGGCCAACATGCTGCTGGAGGCCGCTGGCCTGGAAGGGGTTATCCAGCTGGCCAGTTTCCATCCCGACTACCAGTTCGCGGGGGAAGCGCCCGACGCCGCCAGCCATTACAGCAACCGCGCGCCGCTGCCGGTAATCCACCTGCTGCGGGAGGACATGCTGGAGCGTGCGCTGGCTGCCTGGCCCGAACCGGAAAACATCCCCCGGGCCAATATTGCCCGTCTGAACAGCATGGGCCGGGAGGAACTGGCCGCCCGCCTGGCTCGCCTGCGGGCGCTCTGACGGGCCCTCAGACTTCGGCGAAGCGTGCCTTGCTGCCGGTCCAGCGCTGGATCAGCTCGTCGACAATGGCCGGGTCGCCGCCCTGCAGGTTTGCGGCGATAGCCTGTACCCGCTCCAGCAGGTGGTTGTGGGTCGGCAGCTCGGCGATGCGGAAAGCCAGCAGACCGGTTTGGCGCGTACCCAGCACTTCTCCCGGGCCCCGCAGCTCCAGGTCCCGCTCGGCGATGTAGAAGCCGTCGTTGCTCTCGCGCATGGCCACCAGGCGCTGCTTGCCGCTGCGCGACAGCGGCGCCTGATAGAGCAACACACAGTGACTGGCGCCTCCGCCGCGTCCGACCCGGCCTCGCAACTGGTGCAGCTGCGCCAGCCCCAGCCGCTCCGGGTTTTCGATGATCATCAGGCTCGCATTGGCGACATCGACACCCACTTCAATCACCGTGGTCGCCACCAGCAGCGCCACCGCGCCCGCCTTGAACGCGGCCATGACGGCCGCTTTTTCCGCGGGTTTCATTCGCCCGTGCACCAGGCCCACCGACAGATCCGGCAGCGCTTCCCGCAGCAGTTGCGCGGTCGCTTCCGCCGCCTGGGCCTGCAGGGCATCGCTCTCCTCAATCAGGGTACAGACCCAGTAGGCCTGGCGGCCCTCGGCGCAGGCGCTGGCAACCCGGCTCATGACCTGATCCCGGCGCTGGCTGTCCACCAGCAGGGTTGTCACTGGCTGCCTGCCCGGCGGCAGTTCATCGATGACCGAGCAGTCGAGGTCGGCATAGGCCACCATCGACAGGGTGCGCGGGATGGGAGTGGCGGTCAGCACCAGCTGGTGCGGGCGACCGTCGATGCCCGCCTTCTCACTCAGCGCGAGACGCTGGTGCACGCCGAACTTGTGCTGCTCGTCGACCATGACCAGGCCCAGGCGATGGAAGGCTACATCCTCCTGGAACAGGGCATGGGTGCCGATCACCATGGCCGCCTCGCCGGAGGCGATTCTCGCTGTCGCGGCCTTGCGGGCCCTGCCCTTCACCCGCCCGCTGAGCCATTCCAGGTCAATGCCCAGGGCTTCGAACCAGCCGCCAAAATTGAGCCGGTGCTGTTCGGCGAGAATCTCCGTGGGGGCCATCAACGCCACCTGGTAGCCGTTGGCGATTGCCTGCAGCGCGGCGTGAGCCGCAACCAGGGTCTTGCCGGAACCGACATCCCCCTGGACCAGGCGCAGCATGGGCAGGGGTTGCGCCAGATCCTGGCCGATTTCCGCCATCACCCGCAACTGGGCAGCGGTGGGGCTGAAGGGGAGCCCGGCCAACAGGGACCGCTGCAGCGCAGCTGCCCGGCCCTGCGGCAGGGACGGCGCGGCTCTTTGTTGCTGTTTCTCCCGCAGTCGCAGGAGCGACAGGTTGTGCGCGACGAGCTCTTCCAGTGCCAGCCGCAACTGTGCCGGATGGGTTCCCCCCAACAGCGCCTGCAACGGCGCGTCCGGCGGCGGTGCGTGCAGGTAGCGCAGGGCCTCCACCAGAGTGAAGCGCTGTCCGCTGCCGGTGGGCAGGAGATCCCTGGGCTGGGCCCGTTCCAGCTGCTGCAGGGCCTGGGCGCAGAGCTTGCGCCACTGGGCCTGCCCGATCCCGCTGGTGGTCGGATACACCGGTGTCAGGGTCGCGTCCCCGGCGGCGCCCGCAGCGCCGGCGAACCCGTCGTCGTCATCGTCCGCGAGCAGGCGGTACTCCGGGTGGAAGATCTCATAGCCACTGGCACCGCGCCGTATCTGGCCGAAGCAGCGCAGCCTGGTGCCGGGCTGCAGACCCTTCTTCTGCGCCGCGCTGAAGTGGAAGAAGCGCAGGGTGAGGGTGCCGGTGCCGTCCTGGATCCGCGCCACCAGGCTCCGCCGCCGGCCGAACACGATGTCCGCGAGACGCACCTCGCCCTCGACGGACACCTCGCCCCCTTCCTGCAACGCGGCGATCGGGGTGACCCGGGTGCGGTCCTGGTAGCGCAGGGGCAAGTGAAACAGCAGGTCCTCTACCTGGCTGATGCCGTAGTCTTCCAGCTGCCGGGCGAGACGTGGACCGACCCCCCGCAGCGCGGTAACCGGCTGGGGTTCAAGCACGGCCAAGACTGGAGACTCCGGGGAGGGTGGTGCGGGCACCTGCGCAGGGGGTGCAGTACACTGTGATCACGGCGTTGGGCCCGTTGGGTCGAAGCTGCACAGTGTAACCAGTCAGGGAAGGGCAGATGAAGGGCAAAAGCGTTTTGATTGTCGGTTGTGGTGACCTCGGGGCCCGCGCCGGCGGTATCCTGCAGCAGGAGGGCTGGTCGGTGACGGGTCTGCGGCGGAATACCCGCTCCCTGCCCCGGGGTTTTGCCGGGATTGCTGCGGACTACGCCGCCGAGGACACCTCTCTGACCATGCTGGAAGCACTGGCGCCGGACTTTGTCATTCTTACCCTGAAGCCGACCGGCGGCGGCGAGGCCGGATACCGCGCGGGATTCAGCCGGGCCATGCGCAAGGTGCTCGCTGGCCTGGGCAGGCATCGTCCGGCGGGCGTCGTGATGGTGTCCAGTACCCGTGTCTACGCGGAGGCAGGGGGCGGCTGGGTAGAGGATGACAGCCCCCTGGCAAGCGCTGATCCCGCCGCCCTGGCGATTATCGACGCTGAGCGGCAACTACTCGATTCGGAGCACCCGGCTTGTGTGCTGCGCTGTGCCGGTATCTACGGCCAGCCCGAGGGCTATCTGCTGCGCCGGATCGCCGGTGGCGAGCTGTGCCCGCAGACGCCGCTGCGCTACAGCAACCGGATTCACCGGGATGATGTGGGGGGCTTGCTGGCCTGGTTGCTGCAACAATGGCAGCGGGGTGTCGCCCCGGCACGAACCATGATTGCGGTCGACAACGCGCCCGCGCCGCAGTTCGAGGTCGAACTCTGGCTGGCGCAGGCGCTGGGTATTGCCGAGTGGCGCAACCGCGTCGATGGCATGCGCGCAGGTGGCCACAAGCGCTGCCGCAACCTGGCCCTCAGGGCCAGCGGTTACAGGCTCAAGTATCCTGACTATCGAGCAGGTTATACCGCGGTACTGGAGGAACGCCCGCTGCCGGGCGACTGAAGCGGGCGCCGGGGTGTCAGAGGGCCAGGATTGCCTCGACTTCGATAGCGACACCCTTGGGCAGGCCGGCAACCTGGACACAGGCCCGGGCCGGGAAGGGGGCCTGCAGGAATTCCGCCATCACCTCGTTGACGGTGGCAAAGTCGCCCATGTCGGTCAGCGAGATATTGATCTTCACCGCGCTGTTGAGCGTGCCGCCGGCGGCTTCGGCCACGGCAGCCAGGTTGCTGAACACCTGTTGGGCCTGGGCGCGGATGTCCCCGGTGACCAGTTCCATGGTGCCGGGCACCAGCGGAATCTGGCCGGAGAGCCACACGGTGTTACCCACCTTGACTGCCTGGGAGTAGGGTCCGATCGCGGCGGGGGCGTCGGGGCTGGAGATGATGGCGCGGTTGGTCATTTGCCTGTTCCCTGCTTGGGGCGCCGTGCGGGCGCCTCGTTCTTGAGTCGCGATACCCGGCGCACCGAGTTGACGGTGCGCAGGCGCTTCATGATCCGCGCGAGGTGGATCCGGTTGTTGACCTGCATGGCGAGGTCGACGTAAGTGAACTGGTAATCCTTGTCTTCGGTGGAGATCTTCTCGATGTTCACGCCCATGCTGTTGATACGCGTGGCGAGCACCGCGATCATGCCGCGGCGGTTTTCCACTTCTATCCTCAGTTCGGTAAGGTACTCGCCCTGTACCTGTTCATCCCAGCGCAGCGCCACCAGGCGCTCGCGGTTCTCGCGCATCTCCGCCAGGTTCTTGCAGCGCTCGCGGTGCACCACCACGCCTTTTTCCGAGCTCAGGTAGCCCTCGATGGGGTCGCCCGGAATCGGGTGGCAGCAGCGCGCGTAGGTGACCATGAAGCCCTCGGTGCCGCGGATGGCCATGGGCTGCGGCTTCTGCTCCGCCGGCTCCAGCTGGCCTGCCGCCAGCTCCCCGAGAATCTGCTGGGCAGTAATGGGTGGCAGCCGGTTGCCGCGGGCGATGTCTTCCAGCAGGTCATCCAGGGCGGCGTACTCGTGCCGTTTCAGGTAGTCCTGCATCTGGCTGGCGGGAAGCTGTTCCAGGCTGCTGTCGAAGGCCTGCAGGGCCTTGTCCAGCAGGCGCCGCCCGAGGGCGACAGAGTCCTCCCGGGTCTGGTGCTTGAGAAAGTGGCGGATATTGGTCCGCGCCTTGGCGGTAACCGCGTAGTTGAACCAGGAGGGGTTCGGGCGCGCCCCCGGCGCGGTGAGGATCTCAACGGTCTGGCCGCTCTGCAGGGGCTCTGACAGGGGCGCCAGCCGCCGGTTGATGCGGCAGGCCACGCAGCTGTTGCCGACGTCCGTGTGCACCGCGTAGGCGAAATCCACGGCGGTGGCGCCGCGGGGCAGCTCCAGGATGCGGCCCTTGGGTGTGAACACGTAAATCTCGTCCGGGAACAGGTCGATCTTGACGCTTTCGATGAACTCCAGCGAATTGCCGGCCCGCTGCTGCATTTCCAGCAGCCCCTGCACCCATTCCCGGGCCCTGGCGTGGCTGCCGTTGGCGGACTGGCCATCGCTCTTGTACAGCCAGTGCGCGGCGATTCCGTTGTTCGCCATCTCCTCCATTTCCCGGGTCCGGATCTGGATTTCAATGGGTACACCATGCATGCCCATCAGCACCGTGTGCAGGGACTGGTAGCCGTTGGCCTTGGGGATCGCGATATAGTCGCTGAACTCTCCCGGCACCGGCTTGTAGAGGCTGTGTACGGAGCCCAGCACCCGGTAGCAGGTATCCACCGAGTCGACGATGATGCGGAAGGCATAGATGTCCATGATTTCCGCGAAGGACTTCTTCTTCGACTTCATCTTGCTGTAGATGCTGTAGAGGTGCTTCTCGCGGCCAATCACCTCGACATCGTGGCCCTCCTGCTCCAGGGTGGACTCGATCTGGTGGCGGATCTTGTCGACCAGCTCCTTGCGGTGGCCGCTGCCGGCCCGCATCGCCGCTGCAATGCGGGTGGCGCGCATGGGATAGAGAGCGCTGAAGCCAAGGTCCTCGAACTCGATGCGCACCGAGTTCATGCCCAGGCGCATGGCGATGGGAGCGTAGATTTCCAGGGTTTCGCGGGCGATCCGGCGGGCCTTGTCCTGGGGCAGGACACCGAGGGTACGCATGTTGTGCAGGCGGTCCGCCAGTTTCACCAGGATCACGCGGATGTCCCTGGCCATGGCCAGGGCCATTTTCTGGAAGTTTTCCGCCTGCTTTTCAGCCAGCGAGCTGAACTCCATCTGGGTCAGCTTGCTGACCCCGTCCACCAGTTCCGCCACCGCGGGCCCGAACTGGCTGCCAATGGAGTCCTTGTCGATGCCGGTATCTTCAATGACATCGTGCAACATGGCCGCCATCAGGCTCTGGTGGTCCATGTGCATGTCGGCGAGGATACCGGCAACGGCCAGGGGGTGGGTTACATAGGGCTCGCCGCTGCGCCGGATCTGCCCGAAGTGGGCCTGCTCGGCAAAGTAGTAGGCGCGCCGAACCTGCCGGGCCTGTTCGACGTCCAGGTAACTGCGGAGGGTGGAATCAAGGGCATCGATGGTTTGCATGTCAGTAATGGTACCTGCCTAGCAAGGATGCCCGAAAGACATCAGAAGGACTCGTGAGACGCCGCCATGACTTCGGCGAATTCCTCTTCCGCGTCCATTTCCTCTTCGCGGGTGAGGATGGACGAGGTGATCAGGCCCTCGGCAATTTCACGCAGGGCGATAACGGTGGGCTTGTCGGACTCTTCCTCCACCAGGGGATCCTTGCCGCCGGTGGCGATCTGGCGGGCGCGCTTGCTGGCGACCATCACCAGTTCAAAACGGTTATCTACATTTTCCAGACAATCTTCAACGGTTACGCGTGCCATCTGTCAATCAATCCTGTTGGGGTTAACGAACCCTCAATTATACCCGCATTGACGGGTTTAGGGTACAGCGGCGAATAGCCGCGAGGCGATGTGAATAATGCCGCTGACGAATCAGCTGTCGAGCAGATTCAGCAGCAGGTCGGTCAGCACTTCCTGCTGGCGGGGCGTTTGCAGCCGCTGGCAGACCACTATGGCCTCCAGCTCGGACAGGGCCTGGTCGAAGTCGTTGTTGACCACCAGGTAATCGGACTGGACGTAGTGCGACATCTCCTCGACCGCCTCTGCCAGGCGCGCGGCGATGATGCCCGGGTCGTCCTGGCCGCGGCCGGTGAGACGCTGCTCGAGGGCCTGTCGCGACGGTGGCAGGATGAATATGCCGCGGGTGGCGGGCAGCAGGCGCTTGACCTGCTCGGCTCCCTGCCAGTCGATCTCCAGAATGACGTCAGTGCCGGTGGCCAGCTGTTCCTCTACCCAGGCCTGGGAGGTGCCATACAGGTTGCCGAACACCCGCGCGTGTTCCAGAAAAGCGGCCTTGTCCAGCATGCGGAGAAACGCCGGCTCATCAATGAAGTGGTAGTTGACCCCGTCCTGTTCGCCCGGGCGCTGGGGTCGGGTGGTGTGGGATACCGAGACGCGCAGGCGCTCACAGCGCTCGATAAGCGCATTGACCAGGCTGGTCTTGCCGGCCCCGCTGGGGGCGGAGACGGTATACAGGGTGCCGGTGCCGCTCATGATCTGGGGCTGTCCTATTCCGGATGTGTACTGGGGGGCATTTTACACAGTGACGCGGGCCTTGGGGCAAGCAGTGTTGCTCCCCCGTTACTCAATGTTCTGAATCTGTTCCCGCATCTGCTCGATCAGGACCTTGAGCTGGACCGCGCTGTGGGTGCTGCTGCTGGCGATGGACTTGGAAGACAGGGTATTGGCCTCCCGGTTCAGCTCCTGCATCAGGAAATCCAGTCGTCGGCCGCAGGGGCCGCCCTGGTCGAGGGTGCGGCGCACCTCTTCCACATGGGTCTGCAGCCGGTCCAGTTCCTCGTCCACATCTGCCTTCTGGGCCAGGTAGACGAGCTCCTGCTCCAGTCGCCCGCTGTCGACCTCGACCTGCAACTCGGCCAGCCGCGCCTGCAGGCGGCTATTCTGCTGTGCCTTGAGCTCCGGCAGTAGTGCGCGGGTGGCCGCGGTTTCCTCCTCGACCTGCGCCAGCCGCTCCCGGATCAGGGTGGCCAGCTTGGCACCCTCCCGGGCGCGATTGTCGACCAGTGAATCCAGGGCCTGCTCGAACACGGCAGCGGCACTGACCTGGAGCGCTTCTTCATCTGTTGCAGGAACGCTGCACACGCCGGGAAACTGCAGCACCTCCAACGGGTTTAGCGGCTGCGCCTGTCCCAGTGCCCGGGTCACCTGGCTGGCGGCCTCAACGACCCGCCGCAGCTGCTCCTGGTTGATTTCCAGCGCCGGCAGCTGGTCGGACAGCGGTTGCAGCCGGAAAGCGCACTCCACCTTGCCCCGGGCCAGCTTCAAGGCGGCTTGCTGGCGCAACTTCCCCTCCAGGTTGCGCAGGGACTCCGGCAGCTTGAAGCCGCAATCCAGATAGCGGTGGTTGACGGTGCGGATCTCGACCGTGAGGGCGCCCTGTGCGGTCTCCAGGGACTCGCGGGCAAAGGCGGTCATGCTGTAAATGGCTGCCAAGGGGGTGCCTTACTACGCTGGGGGGAACGGGAAGTCTAGCAGTTTGCACAGCCAGCTCACAGGATTGCAATCCCGTAAGCGCACTCCCGGGCCTGCAGCGCGGCCATGGCTCGCGTATACTGTCGCGTTGCCATTCTGACCGGAGTTCCAGCCCATGCAAAGACCCAGTGGCCGCGCGCCCGCCGACCTGCGTACCGTCACCCTGACGCGCGACTATACCTGCCACGCCGAGGGCTCTGTGCTGGTGGAGTTCGGCGCCACCAAAGTCATCTGCACCGCTTCGGTGGATGCCGGGGTACCCCGGTTCCTGCGCGGAACCGGCAGCGGCTGGGTTACCGCCGAGTACGGCATGTTGCCGCGCTCCACCGGCTCGCGTATGGATCGCGAAGCCAGCCGCGGCAAGCAGGGCGGGCGCACACTGGAAATCCAGCGCCTTATCGGGCGCTCCCTGCGCTCCGCCGTGGACCTGAAAAAGCTGGGCGAGTACACCATTACCGTGGACTGCGATGTTATCCAGGCCGACGGTGGCACCCGCACCGCGGCCATCACCGGCGCCTGCGTGGCCCTGGTCGATGCCCTGAACCACCTCCAGCGCAAGAAACTGATTACCACCGAACCGCTGCTGCAGATGGTGGCTTCGGTGTCCGCGGGAATTTTCCAGTGCGTACCGGTGCTGGACCTGGACTACCGCGAGGACTCCAGGGCTGATACCGACATGAATGTGGTCATGGGTGAAGACGGCGGATTTATCGAAGTCCAGGGCACCGCTGAGGGCCAACCCTTTCACCGCGCCGAGATGGACGCCATGCTGGATCTTGCGGAGTCAGGTATCCGCCACCTGTTTGCCCTGCAAAAACAGGCCCTTGCGGGCTGAATCTTGTGCGGCGCTCAAAGGGCGGCTGAGATTTGGGCCCAGGTGGGCAATGCCTCTACTTGCCCGCCTGGCCCCAAATCCCAGACCGCCCCTCGCGCAGTCAGACCTCGATATCGTAGTCCATGATCACCGGCGCGTGACTGGAAAACACCCGCGCCTTGTAGAGCGCGCCATAATCCACAGCGTACTTCAGCCCCTTGGACACGACCTGGAAGTCGGTACGCCAGCCGTTCTCGCCGGGCTCACCGTCCGGCCACCAGCTGAACTCGTCGCTATCGGAATTGATTTCCCGGAAAGCATCTACATAGCCGGACTCGACCAGCTCGTCCATCCATTGCCGCTCTTCCGCCAGGAAACCGGGTGTGTTGCTGTTGCGCTCGGTATCCTGCACGTCGGCCGCGGTGTGGGCGATATGCCAGTTGCCGCAGATAATGAACTCCCTGCGCTTGTTGCGGATTTTCTGCAGGTGATGCTGCAGCAAGCCGTAGAATTCGGTCTTGCGCCGCAGCTGTTCGGCGTTGCCGGGTTCTGCGTAGGGCGCCAGCAGGCAACCCACGCTCAGGTTTTCATAGTCGGCCTGGATATAGCGGCCTTCCATGTCAAAGTCCGCGAAACCGAGGCCGGTCATGATGGCCTTGGGCAGCTTGCGGCAGTAGATGGCCACGCCGTCGGTTTTGCCGTCCATATGGTCGAAAAAGTAGGCGTTGTATTCCCGCGGGAAGTACAGGTCGTCGCGCAGGTCATACTCTGTGCAGCGCAGATCCTGGATACAGACGAAGTCCGCGTCCTGCTCGCTCAGCCAGTCATAAAAACCATTGCTGGCGGCGTGCTGGATGCCGTCGGCACTGAAACTGATGATCCTCATGCGTGGCCCCTTGCAGAGAGAGCGTGTATCATAAATTGGACAAGTCGGACGCCGGTTGATGGCGGCGAACAACCGCAGCCGCCCATAATAGCGGCGCTGCTGCGGAATCATAACCCCTATCCCCTCATTTCGCAGCTTTTACCCTGCACCGGATTAGCGCATGAATACATATCAGCAGGAGTTCATTGAACTGGCTCGCCGTTACGAGGTGCTCAAGTTTGGTGAATTTACCCTGAAATCGGGGCGCGTCAGCCCCTATTTCTTCAATGCTGGCGGTTTCGCCAGTGGCGCCGCCCTGGCGGCGCTGGGGCGTTGCTATGCCCAGAGTATTGTTGCCGCCGGGATCGAGTTTGACGTCATCCTGGGGCCAGCCTACAAGGGTATTCCGCTGGCGGCGGCAACCGCCATAGCCCTGGCCGACGGGCACGGACGCGACGTTCCCTTCGCCTACAATCGCAAGGAAGCCAAGACCCACGGCGAGGGCGGCGTCCTGGTGGGGGCTCCCCTCCGCGGACGGGTACTGGTGATTGACGATGTCATTACCGCCGGTACCGCAGTCCGTGAGGTCATCGCCATGATCGAGGCCGCCGGCGCCAGTCTCGCCGGGGTGGCCATTGGTCTCAACCGGCAGGAGCGCGGTGCCGGGGAGTTGTCGGCAATCCAGGAAATCGAAGCGGAGTTCGGTATACCGGTCCTCAGCATCATTGAGATGAACCACATCATCGCCTACCTCGAAGCTGCCGGGGACGATCACGCGGAGGCGCTGGCCGCCATGCGCAGCTATCGTCTGCGCTATGGGGTGTGACTTGTTTGCCCATGTGGCAGGCTCTATATTGGGAACATGACTGCAACGCGATATTTGCTATACCCAACTCTGGCGCTTCTTCTGTCGGGTCATGCCCTTTTCGCGCATGCCCAGGGCAAGGAGCTGTACCGCTATATCAACTCGGACGGGGTCGTCGTTGTCGACTATCAGGTGCCTCCCGAGTACGTTGCCGGAGGCTACGAGGTCCTCAACCTTCGCGGCGTGGTCCTGCGGGTAGTACCGCGAACGCCGACGGCGGAGGAACTGGCCGATGGCAGCTTCATCTCGGCTGAAGAGGAGGCGCGGTTGCGCCGGTACGACAAGGCCCTGCTGCTGCGCTATAGCACAGTGCCGGATATAGAGGCGGCCCGGGACCGGTCCCTCGGCGACCTGCGCATGCGGTTGAATATCCTGGAGAGCAATCGTCGAGGGTATAGCCAGCAGATTCAAAAATACCAGGCCCAGGCGGCTGATCTTGAGCGCCGCGGCACGGAGGTGGATCCGCAGCTACTGAAAACCATTGCCGAGTTGCAGAGGAAAGTGGTTTCCACTGAGCGGCAGATTGCAGAGCGCAGAGGCGACCTGGAGGAGGCAGAGGCGAGCTTTGCCGCCGATATCGAGCATTTCTTGCTGCTACAGGAAAATGTGCAGCTGCGGGGGGGGCCACCTGTTGTAGAGAACGCAGAGGACACCGATACCGGCACCGACACCGGGGAGGAGAACTAGGCTTGTCCCAGCAGTGACCCTGACTGCCCTGCGGCCGGGCTGGTAACGACCTGGCGGAAGAAGCCGTCCATCACCAGATCCCACTGTTCCTGCCAGTTCGCAGTGGGAGAGCGGGTAAAACCGCTGCGCACGAACTGGGCTATCCGCCCCTCGGCGGTTGCCATGAGCAGATTGGCTGCCGCTCCGAGGGGGATCACCGGTCGCAGGCCCTCGCGCAACTCCGCCTCCCTCAGCACCTGCTTTAATTGGGTTTCGTAACGGTCGAACAACTGCACGACTCGCTGATGGAGGCGCCCGGTCTCACCCGTCAGGGCGTCGCCGGTCAGAATGCGCGTGATACCCGGATTGCGCTCGGTGAACGCCAGCAGCAGCAGCAGCAGTTTGGCACAGCGCGCAGCGGCGCCGGGTTCTTCGTTGAGGATGATGCTGATGCGGGAGAACAGGGTGTCCTCAATGAATTCGATGAGTCCCTCAAACATCTTGCCCTTGCTGGGAAAGTGTCGGTACAGCGCAGCTTCCGAGACACCCACCTGGCGCGCCAGCCCTGCGGTGGTGATGCGGGTGCCGGGGCCGGCCTCCAGCATCTGGGCAAGCGCTTCCAGGATCTGCTGGCGGCGTTGGGACTTTTTTGGCGGCATGACGCTCACGATCGGCAGAGGATTCGATAATGCTAGCGGCTCACCGGCGGTCCTGCAATAACTCCGGGCCGACGGCGGGGCTTTTTTGCGGCCTCAACCCGGGCGGCTGGTAATCAGGGTCCCTATTCCGATGTCGGTAAAGATTTCCAGCAAAACGGCGTGGGGTACCCTGCCGTCGATAATATGGGCACTGGCAACCCCGGACTTTACCGCATCCAGGGCACAGCCGATCTTGGGTAGCATGCCGCCGCTGATGGTGCCGTCGGCAATCAGCCCGTCCACCTGCCCGGTGCTGAGGCCGGTAAGGATATTGCCGTCCTTGTCCAGTAGACCGGAGACGTTGGTCAGCAACATGAGCTTCTCGGCACGGATTACCTGGGCGATTTTCCCCGCCACAAGATCTGCGTTGATATTGTAGGTGTTCCCCTCCCGATCAACGCCGATCGGTGCAATAACCGGAATGAAATGGCTGCCAAGGATGACCTGCAGCACTTCGGTGTCGATTTGCTCAACTTCCCCAACGTGACCGATATCGACAATTTCAGAAGCGCCCAGCTCCGGGCTGTAGCGGTTGACCCGCAGCTTGCGGGCGCGGATCAGCTGGCCATCCTTCCCGGTAACACCAATGGCTTTGCCGCCGGCGCGGCTGATGGAGGAGACGATCTCCTTGTTGACACTGCCGCCCAGCACCATCTCCACCACGTCCATGGTTTCGCTGTCGGTTACCCGCATGCCGTTCACGAACTCGGTGTGGATGTTGAGCTTCTTCAACAGCTCGCCGATCTGCGGGCCGCCACCGTGCACCACCACCGGGTTCATGCCGACAAGTTTCATCAGCACCACATCGCGAGCGAAGCTCTCGTGCAGCAGGGGGTCCACCATGGCATTGCCGCCGAACTTGACCACAATGGTCTTGCCGGTGAAACGCTGGATGTAGGGCAGGGCTTCGGTCAATACCCTGGCGATATTCATGGCCGATTCGCGATCGAGTGACATAACGGTTCCTGCACAGGGCTTGCGCCCGGGTAAATGAGATCAGTCGGGGATTTCGAGGCCCGGGGCAATCGCCGCGAGCTGGACCCGGAAAGTGTCCATGATAAGTTGCAACTGCTCGGGTGAGGAGGCCTCAAACCGTGCGGTCAGTGCGGGGGAGGTATTGGAAGCCCGTATCAGGCCCCAGCCGTCACTGAAATCGACCCGCAAGCCGTCCAGGGTGTTGGTCTTGCCCTCGGGGAAACTGGCGTTCTCGATGAATTTTTCTATCAGTGCGAACTTGGTCGCCTCGGGCACTGGAATCAGGATCTCGGGCGTATTGGCAGTTTGCGGGAACACACTCATCAACTGATCCAGGGAGTCGCCCTGGTTACTGATGATTTCCACCAGTCTGGCCGCTGCGTACAGGCCGTCGTCAAACCCGTACCAGCGCTCGCCGAAAAATATATGCCCGGAAAACTCGCCGCCCAACAGGGCGCCGGTCTCCACCATTTTTTCTTTCATGAAGGCGTGCCCGGTTTTCGACAGGACCGGGCGGCCGCCGTGGTCTACCACCAACCGGGACAGATTGCGGCTGCACTTGATGTCGAAGACGACATCAGTTCCCGGATGTCGGGAGACGACGTCCTGCACATAGAGCATCATCAGCTGGTCTGTACGCAGTATCTGACCGGAGCTGGTGACCACCGCCAGCCGGTCACCATCGCCGTCGAAAGCGATGCCCAGATCGGCTTTCTCGCGCACGACTGTGGTTACCAGGGCGCCGAGGTTGTCTTCCCTGCTGGTATCGGGCGAGCGGTTGGGAAAGTCACCGTCGATATCGCAAAACAGCGGCACAACCTCGCAGCCCAACTCGGAGAAGAGGCGCGGCGCCAGCTCGCTGGTAGCGCCGTTGCCGGCGTCAATCACAAGTTTCAGGGGCAGGGTCAGGGCGATGTCTCCGACCACTTCATCCAGATAGTCGGGCAGCGGGTCCGCCTGGGACAGGCTGCCCTGGCCCTCGCTGAAATCTCCCGCCAGCGCTCTCTCCCGGATTTGCTGTATCAGGCCACCGGCGACACTGTAGTGGTCAAGGACGATCTTGAGCCCGTTGTCTGCGGCCGGGTTGTGGCTGCCGGTAACCATGATGCCGGAATGTTTGGTCAGTTTGCGGGTGGCATAGTACAGCAGTGGTGTCGGGACTACGCCGATGTCTATTACCCGACATCCGGTATCCAGCAGGGCGTGGATCAAGGCCCGCTTGATACGTGGACTGGACGTGCGGCCGTCGCAGCCCACCACCAGGGTATCCTGATTCATCCCGGTCACGAGGCTGCCTATGGCGCTGCCGATCAGGCCTATGGCGGTGTCGCCCAGCTCGCTGTCGGCCTTCCCGCGGATGTCATAGGCCCGGAAAATATGCTGTGGAAGGAGCTCTGCAGTCACTGGCTCCGCGCTTTCCTCTCCCAGTTCCAGCTCCAGGCTCTCCTCGTCTTCAGAGGCCTCGGAGTCCAGAATGGTGTCGCGCTGGAACAGGGGGTTGGTCAGGTGGTGGCCGGTGAGTACGGCGGGAGGTGTGGGTCTGGCGTCATCGTTTGCGGGGGCGGTAGTCTGCCCGGCCAGCAGGCCGCGCAGGTGTTGTCCCAGGGGTACCAGATGGGGAATATCCAGATGCAGGCGTGTTTTCAGGCCGGCGCTGTCGATGATCCGGGCCACGTCGCGGCCGACCAGTCGCGGCAGCCACAGAATCACAGTGAGCAGCCCGGCGCAAACGCCCCCCAGCATTACGCCGAGCACCAGCAACAGCGGCAGCCGGCTTGCGTCGAGTTCTGCCACCAGGGTGTCCGAGGGGGTGAAAGATACTTGCCAGGCAGTGTCCGGGACTGCCTGCACGGCGCGGTAGGGCAGGCCGTCTGTACCGCTCTGGCCAGTGCGCAGGAGCTCGCTGCGATTATTGCCGAACATTTGTTCCAGAACCACTGCCCCGAGGTCATCTTTGCCGGTCTGCAGGTGCGCGATCAGCCCCTGCTGGCGCAGCGTGCAGAGGACCGCGGTGCGGCTTTCGCCTCTTGTCCGGTTGGGGGCGAGGAACGCCACGACAGTGAACTGTTCCCCGTCAATAGTGTAGGCCTCGGGTCTTCCGCCCTCGCCGGTGGCAGCCCTGCGCACCAGATCGACCTCGATATGGTTGCGCAGACCGTAGTTTCCCTCGCCAAGGGTGGCGGTGCCCACGTCTGTCAGCGGTATCAGCCTCAGCTCGGAAAACTCGGGAAAATAGGGCAGCAGGGTCGCGGCGAGTGCTTCCGGATCGGCGCCTTCGCCCAGTTGCCGCTGCCAGGACGTCGCCCGGGCTGCCTGCTGCAGCCTGAGATCCAGGTCCTGGAGCAGGGTAGAGAGACTGGTCGCCTGTTGCCTGGCCACCATGGCGCTGATGGTCTGGATGTGCCTGCTCTCCAGCTGCGGTTCCCGAAGCAGGGCCAGATAGCCAAACCCGGCCAGCAGGGGCGCCAGCGCCAGGAGCAGCGCTATGGCTGTAATCCTGAACAGCGTGCTTTTGCCGGCGATTACCCCGCGGCTGTTGTGCGGATCCCGGTCAGTCACGAGCGGTACCCAGCCGTTCTGCGATCAGTGCGACCAGCTCCCGGGCTATGGCCGCCTTGCTCGCCCGGGCCAGTTCCCGGTGGCCTTCCGCCCAGAGCACCGTCACCGCGTTGTTGTCGCTATTGAAGCCAATGCTGCTGTCGGAAACGTCATTGGCGACTATCATGTCCACTCCCTTGCTCTCCAGCTTGCCTTTTGCGTAGGCAATGATGTTGCTTGTTTCTGCGGCAAATCCCACGGTGAACGGCGCGTCGGCGCTGGCGCTCACTGTGGCGAGAATATCCGGGTTGCGCTGCAGTTCCAGGGTGATGCGTTCGGCCCCCTTCTTTATTTTCTCCCCGGCCACGGCGGCCGGACGATAATCGGCGACCGCGGCGCAGGCAATGAAAACATCACAGCTCGGCACCAGACCCAGGCATTCCCGCAGCATGTCCTCCGCGCTTTGCACGTTGACCCGGTGTACATGATCCGGCGTCGGCAGCTGCACCGGGCCGCTCACCAGGGTGGTCAGGGCGCCGGCATCCGCCGCGGCTCGCGCCAGGGCGAAGCCCATCTTTCCCGAGCTGTGGTTGGACAGGTAGCGGACGGGATCGAGCGCCTCACGGGTGGGCCCCGCCGTGATCACCACGCGTTTGCCCGCCAGCAGGCCGCTGCTGAACAGGTCCGCTGCGGCCCGGGCAATGGCTGCGGGCTGCTCCATGCGCCCGGGGCCGACGTCGCCGCAGGCCTGCTCGCCATCGGCGGGGCCGATTATGTGGAAACCCCGCTCGGCGAGCACGCTGACATTGGCGGTCGTCGCCGGGTCGCGCCACATCTGCTGGTTCATTGCCGGTGCGAGCAGCCTGGGTGCCGCGGTGGCGAGGGCAACGGTGGTGAGAAGGTCGTCGGCGCGGCCCGCTGCAAGCCGGGCCAGCAGGTCTGCGGTCGCCGGGGCCACAAGCAACAGATCGGCCCAGCGGGCGAGCTCAATATGACCCATGCCCAGTTCCGCCTCGGTATCCAGCAGTTCGGTGTGTACCGGCCTGCCGGACAGGGCCTGCAGGGTCAGGGGAGTAATGAACTCGCGGGCGCCGCGGGTCATGATCACCCGTACATCGGCCCCCAGTTCCTTGAGCTGGCGCACCAGTTCCGCAGCCTTGTAGGCGGCGATGCCGCCGCTGACGCCGAGCACAACATTGCGATTGAAAAGATGTGCCACTGCGGCCACCGAACTGGGACAATGAGTTTGAGAGATAGAGACAATACCATCACGTCAGGGGTTTTGACACAGCACAGGCATTGCCAGGGAGGGTGAGCCGATGTCAATCAGGCACTGGGGCGCCGGCGAGGGTCCGCGGGAAAAATTGCTGCAGCGGGGGGCGGTATCGTTGTCCGATGCGGAGGTATTGGCGGTGATGCTGCGTACCGGGCGCCGCGGCCATACGGCGCTGGATATGGCCCGGGAACTGCTGCTGCGCTTCGGCAGTCTATCGGGGCTGCTGGCGGCGGGGCAGGAAACGCTGCTGGGCAGCCCGGGAATGGGAGCCGGCAAGGTCGCGCAGCTGGCAGCGGCCCTGGAGCTGGCCCGGCGGCATGCGCTGGAAGAGGCCAGGGCCGGCAGCGCCCTGTGCAGCCCGCGGGAAACGCGGCGCTTCCTGCAACATCATCTGGGCGGCCAGCAGCGGGAAGTGTTTACCTGCCTGTTTCTGGACAATCAGCACCGGATCATCCGCTGCGAAGATCTGTTCTACGGCACCCTCGACGGCGCCGCCGTGTATCCGCGCGAAGTGGCGGTGCGGGCGCTGCAGTATCACGCCGCGGCAGTCATTCTGGCGCACAACCATCCCTCCGGGGTGGCCGAGCCCAGCCAGGCTGACCGGCGTATCACCGAGCGGCTGCAGTCCGCACTGGGGCTGCTCGACATCCGGGTACTGGACCATGTGATTATCGGCCGCGGGCAGAGCTATTCCTTCGCCGAGAGCGGCTTGCTATAGGCCCCGCTTTTGCTTGCGAAGCGGGTTGCCTTCTGGTATAAAGTCGCGCTCCGCGCGGCCGGGGTACCATTTCAGACCCGTTTGGCCACACCAATTTTACAAGTCCCGTGGTAATGGGAGAGGCGAACATGGCAAGAGTATGTCAGGTAACCGGCAAGCGTCCGGTCACCGGTAACAATGTATCACACGCGAAAAACCGCACCCGTCGTCGTTTTTTGCCCAATCTGCATCACCACCGGTTCTGGGTTGAGTCCGAGAAGCGCTTCGTGTCCCTGCGGGTTTCCAGCAAGGGCATGCGCATTATCGACAAGAAGGGCATCGACCAGGTGCTGAGCGATATCCGCGCCAATGGCATCAAGGTCTGAGCTGTCAGAGCTGAAGGAGAGAAACCATGAGAGACAAGATCAGAATGATTTCGTCAGCCGGTACAGGCCACTTCTATACCACTGACAAGAACAAGCGCACCACCCCGGACAAGCTGGAAATGAAGAAGTACGATCCTGTGGTTCGCAAGCATGTCATGTACAAGGAAGGCAAGATCAAGTAATCGATCAGTGTCTTCGGTACTCGTCAAACCCCGGCCCAGGTCGGGGTTTTTTGTGGGCTGCGCTGATGCCTGAACTACCTGAGGTAGAGACCACGCGCCGCGGTGTCGAGCCATGGAGCCGGGGCCAGCGAGTGGTTGCGGTGCAGGTGCGGGAGCCACGCTTGCGCTGGCCGGTGCCGCCCGACCTGGCCCTGCGGCTGCAGGGGCAGTTGATCGAGGCCGTGGAGCGGCGGGCGAAATATCTCCTGTTCCGCACCGCGGCCGGCAGCCTGCTGGTCCATCTCGGCATGTCGGGCTCTCTGCGGGTCATCCGCGATGGCAGCCCGCTGCTGCGCCACGACCACGTCGAAATCCTGCTCGCCAGCGGCGACCGCCTGCGCCTCAACGACCCTCGCCGCTTCGGCTGTATGCTGTGGCTGGAGCCGGGTGCCTCGCACCCCCTGCTGGAGAGCCTGGGTCCTGAACCCCTGTCATCCGATTTCAGTGGTGAGCTGCTGTACCGGCGCTCCCGCGGTCGCCGCGGACCGGTCAAGTCCTTCCTGATGGATGGTCACATCGTCGTGGGGGTTGGTAATATTTACGCCAATGAAGCCCTGTTCCTGGCGGGAATTCGCCCTGACCGCCCGGCGGGACGCATCGGCCGGGCTCGCTACGAGCGCTTGGCTGAGTGTGTTAAGCAAGTGCTTACTTCCGCTATAATCCAGGGCGGCACTACGTTGCGTGACTTTGTTGGTGGAGATGGCAAGCCTGGCTACTTCGCCCAGCAACTGTTTGTATACGGCCGTGGTGGGGAGGGCTGCAAGCGCTGCGACCGGCCTTTGCGCGAGTGCCGGCTGGGGCAGCGAGCTACCGTCTATTGCGTGGCCTGTCAGCGCTGAACAGGCTAAACTGCAGGCGTAGCCGTTTGGGGTCGGGTTCTTTCCGGGAGTGGAAAATGAAAAAAAGCAGTGTAAGCCGTCGTCTCGCATCCATCACACTTGTGGCCGCCATGGTCGCGGCACCGTCGCTGTCGGCCCAGACCGCGGTCGACGAAAGCCCCTCGACGGGAGCCATGGTTGGCGATCTGTTGCTGGCGCGTCCCATTGGCCTGGTCATGACCGTGGGCGGAACTGCCGCCTGGATAGTCAGCCTTCCCTTTACGCTGATGGCCGGCCATGCCGGCGAGGCCGCCGAGACGCTTATGGTCGGTCCGGCGGAAACCACGTTCCTGAGGTGCCTGGGTTGCCGCGAGACCGGCTACACCAACAAGGATATTGAGCGCTACCGCGAGCGGAACAAGCAGTCCGCTGACGCGCAGTCCGCCGACGCGCAGTCCGCCGACTAGCTGAACCTGGCCTGCAGGGCCCGGGCCACCGGCTCGGGCACGAAAGGCGTGATATCACCGCGCAGCGCCGCAATTTCCCTGACCAGGGACGAAGAGATATAGGACAGGTGTTCCGAGGGCGTCAGGAAAACGCTCTCGAACTCCGGATCCATTGCCCGGTTCATGTTCGCCAGCTGGAATTCATACTCGAAATCCGCCACCGCGCGCAGGCCGCGCAGCACACAGCGTGAGCCCTGGCTTTTGGCAAATTCGATCAGCAGATTGCTGAAACCCACCACCTCCACATTGTCCAGGTGTTGCAGGGATGCCTTGCACAACTCCACCCGTTGCTCCAGGGAGAACAGGGGGGTTTTCTTTTCGCTGTGGGCGATGGACACCACGACCTTGCCAAACAGGCGGGCCGCCCGCTCGGTGAGATCAACGTGACCGTTGGTGATCGGGTCGAAGGTGCCCGGGTAGATGACCGTGTGCGTGCGCATTGTGCCGTCCGGCGTCAGGGTTCGAGCTGCGGATGGTAAACACTCACTGATTCCGGTGCAAATGCCCCTCTGCCGCAGTCTGCGGTCCAGCGTCTGCCGGGCAGCGGTAGAGGCGATAGTTGACCGCGCCGGCGGTCTTGTCCCGGTGCAACTGCCAGGCTTCCGGCAGCGCCGGCAGGCTGTCCCCGCTACCGGTTTCGATATAGATACTGGCTCCCCCTGCCAGTAATCCCCGGCTTTGCAGCAGTTCGCAGGCGGGTGCCACCAACCCCTGGCCGAAAGGCGGATCGATAAAAACGATATCCCAGGGCTTGTCGGCCCGGGCCAGGAAATCGCTGGCCCGGGCCGCATGGCAGGAGCCCGCCGTTGTCGCCTCCAGAGTCTGCAGGTGACGCCTGATCTGCGCAAGGCTGCCGGGATTGCTGTCGACGAAATCACACTGTGCCGCGCCCCGGGACAGGGCTTCCAGGCCCAGCGCGCCGGACCCGCTGAACAGATCCAGGCACCGCGCCTCGCGAATGTCGGCGGCAAGCCAGTTGAACAGGGTTTCGCGCACCCGGTCCGGCGTGGGACGCAGGCCTTCGGCGGCGGTAAAGCGCAGCTTTCTCCCGCGCCAGCGCCCGCCGATGATGCGCAGCAGGCCGGCCACCGTGGGCGGGTCCTGTGGTCGCCGCCTGCTCCTCCCCGTCATTTCGCCGCTCCGCCCAAGAGTGATAGGATACGCCATCCCGCGGATGCCCTCCGGCAAACTCTAACACGAGACTCATGAAGTTTTTCAAACGCAACAGGAAGTTACCCGGACAGCCTGAGACTGCCGTTGATGCGGCGACCGGAACTGACGTGGCCGAAGGGGCTGCCGAGGCCGGAGAGCTGGCGGCGGAGTCTTCGCCGGTGTCGCCCCCGGTGCCCGCCGCGGAAGCCATGGTGCCCGCGCCTGGCGACGACCGGGCACCCTCGGTAACCGAACCCGCCGCGCGCCCGGTCGCTGCCACCGAGGCAGGTTTCTTTGCCCGCCTGCGTCGCGGTCTGGGGCGTACCAGTGACACCCTGGTCCAGGGTCTGGGCACGCTGTTCCTGGGCCGCAAGGAAATCGATGCAGACCTGCTGGAGGAGCTGGAGTCGCGGCTGTTGCTGGCAGATGTAGGCGTCGATGCCACGGTGGAGATTATCGATCGCCTCACCCGGCGGGTGTCGCGCAAGGAGCTGACCAGTCCGGATGCCCTGCAGCGGGCGTTGCAGGAGGAGCTGCTGGAAGTCCTGCGCCCCTGCGAGGAGCCGTTGCAAGTGGCGGGCAAGAAGCCCTTTGTAATCCTGATGGTTGGCGTCAACGGTGTCGGCAAGACAACCACCATCGGCAAGCTGGCGCGTCGCTACCAGGCCGAGGGCCGCTCGGTGATGCTGGCGGCGGGGGACACCTTCCGCGCCGCGGCGGTGGAGCAGTTGCAGGTCTGGGGCCAGCGCCACCAGGTGCCGGTAATCGCCCAGCACTCGGGGGCCGACAGTGCCTCGGTGATCTACGATGCCCTGCAGGCCGCCCAGGCCCGCAACGTCGACGTCCTGATCGCGGATACCGCCGGCCGACTGCACAACAAGGACCACCTGATGGAGGAGCTGCGCAAGGTGGTCCGGGTCATGGGCAAGCTGGACCCGGAGGCTCCGCATGAAGTCATGCTGGTGCTGGATGCGGGTACCGGTCAGAACGCCCTGGCCCAGGCCAGCCAGTTCCAGCAGGTGGTGGGTGTTACCGGGCTGACCCTGACCAAGCTCGATGGTACGGCCAAGGGCGGGATCATCTTCGCCATTGCCCGCAAGCTGGGCTTGCCAATCCGCTTTATCGGTGTCGGCGAGACTGCCGATGACCTGCGGCCGTTTGCGGCGGAGCCCTTTATTGAAGCCTTGTTTGCTGGTGCAGGTACCGATCCCGAACCATGATCACTTTTGACCGTGTCAGCAAACGCTACGCGGAGGGCCACGAGGCCCTGAGTGAAGTCAGCGTCGAGATCGGCCAGAACGAGCTGGTGTTCCTCACCGGGCACTCGGGCGCGGGCAAGAGCACCCTGCTGCGCCTGATCATGCTGATTGAGCGCCCCAGTCGCGGCCAGGTGATTGTCGACGGTCAGAACCTGGCCCGGGTCGGTAACCGGGGTATTCCCGCCCACCGCCGCAACATCGGTGTCGTGTTCCAGAACCACCAGCTCCTGTTTGATCGCTCGGTCTACCACAACGTGGCGCTGCCACTGGTGATTGCCGGCTACGATCAGCGCGAGGTCGGGCGCCGGGTGCGGGCGGCCCTGGACAAGGTGGGTTTGCTGGCGAAGGAGCGAGCCCTGCCCATCACACTATCGGGCGGCGAGCAGCAGCGCGTGGGTATTGCCCGGGCGGTGGTGGCGCGGCCCCGCATCCTGCTGGCTGATGAACCTACCGGCAACCTTGACCCGGCGCTGTCGGCGGAGATCATGCAACTGTTTGAGGCATTCAACCAGGTGGGTGTTACCGTGCTGATCGCCAGTCATGACCTGGCCCTGATTTCCCGCCTGCATCACCGCATCCTGACCCTGCGCGACGGGCGCCTGGTGAGTAACCGCGCATGAGTGCGCTTGAGAGCAGGTCGCGGCGGGACGGCGCCAGCACCAGCCGTGCGCGGATTCGCCACCGTTTCAACGGCTGGTTGACCCATCATCGTCTGTCGGCTGCCGAAAGCCTGGCCCGGGTGCTGGACAACCCTGTGTCCAGCCTGCTCACCTGGCTGGTGATAGGAATAGCCCTGGCCTTGCCCGCGGCCCTGGATGTCGCTCTCGACAACGCCCGCAAGCTCAGTGACAAGTGGGACAGTCCCGCCCAGTTGTCGCTGTTCCTGACGGCGACCGCCAGCGCCGACGAGGCCAGGGAGTTGCATCGGGAGCTGCAGCAGAGGCCGGATATTGCGGCCGTGGTATTTGTTTCCCGGGAGGAGGCACTGGCGGAGTTCAGCCTGCTTTCCGGATTTGCGGATGTGCTCGACAGCCTGGACAACAATCCGCTGCCCGACCTGCTGTTGGTGACGCCGGCCCCCGGAGCCGGCCCGGTGGCGGCGCTGCACCGGGAACTGTCGGCGGACCCGCGGGTTGCAGAAGCCGTTCTGGACATGGCCTGGCTGGAGCGGCTCAATACCCTCATGGAACTGAGTCGGCGCATGGTGCTCGCATTGGGCGGGGTGCTGGTGGCGGGCGTGGTCCTGATTCTCGGCAATACCATCCGCCTCGCCATTGAGAGCCGGCGCGAAGAAATCGTCGTGGTCAAGCTGGTGGGTGGCAGCAACGGCTTTGTCCGCCGACCCTTCCTCTATACCGGGCTCTGGTACGGGGTTGGGGGAGGATTTTTTGCGGCCCTGCTGGTTGCCGCCGCGCTGTGGTTCCTGGGCGAGCCGGTGGCGCGTCTGGCGGAGCTCTATCAAAGCAGTTTCGAGCTGGGAGGGCTGGGGGTCATGGGCAGCCTCAACCTCGTGGTGCTGGGGGGACTGCTCGGTCTGGCGGGTGCCTGGCTGGCCGTTTCCCGTCATCTGGGGCGAATTGCTCCCCGTTGAGCATGTCTGTCAACCCGTTGTTATTAAAGACAAATACTCAGGGGCTCGGGGTTTTTCAGGGAACTTTCCCGCGATTAGCACTCTAATGGAATGAGTGCTAGAATCGGCCTCATTGAACATGGAGAATCTCGCATGAGCAAAACCCTGTTGCCGGTCGACCAGATGGTCCCGGGCGCCAATCTTGCGGCCTATGTCCAGGCGGTAAGCAGCATTCCGCTGCTGACCCCCGAGCGCGAGAGAGAGCTGGCAGAGGATCTGTACTACAACGACAATGTCGAAGCAGCCCGGCAACTGGTCATGTCCCACCTGCGTTTTGTGGTGCACATCGCCCGCAGCTATTCCGGCTATGGGCTGGCGGAGGCGGACCTCATTCAGGAGGGCAATGTTGGCCTGATGAAGGCGGTGAAGCGGTTCAACCCCGAGAAGGGTGTGCGCCTGGTTTCTTTCGCCGTGCACTGGATCAAAGCCGAGATGCACGAATTTATCCTGCGCAACTGGCGCATCGTCAAGATCGCCACTACCAAGGCCCAGCGCAAGCTGTTCTTCAACCTGCGCAGTGCCAAGAAAAGCCTGGCCTGGCTGAGCGCGGAAGAGGCGCAGGCCGTGGCCAATGACCTCGGTGTCGATATAGCCGAAGTCCAGCGCATGGAAGGCCGGCTGAGCAGCCGCGATGTCGCCTTCGACTCACCCCTGGACCAGGATGACGACGATGCCTGGCAGGCGCCCCAGTACTATCTGGAAGACCAGCGCAGTGATCCGGCCCTGGCGGTTGAATCCGACGACTGGCAGGAAAACAGCGAAGAGCAGCTGTATGTCGCGCTGGCGGACCTGGATGAGCGCAGCCGCGATATCCTCGCCCAGCGCTGGCTGGCGGAAGAGAAGGCCACGCTGCACGAGCTGGCGGCGAAGTACGAGGTCTCGGCCGAGCGTATCCGCCAGCTGGAGCAGAACGCGATGAAAAAGCTGCGCACCGCTATCGTCGCCTGATAGTCGTCCTGCGGGAGCGCCGCTGGCGTTTTGCGTTACACTGGCGCTCCCGTTGCCGCCGGATACCTGACATGGCCCAGTTCTTTATTGCCAGCGCCGCCATCAGTGGCGCCCTCGCCGTCGCTTTTGGCGCCTTTGGCGCCCACGCCCTCAAGAACCGCCTGGACACCTATGCCCTTGGCGTCTACGAAACGGCAGTCCAGTATCACTTCTACCATTCCCTGGCGTTGCTGGCGGTCGGCATCCTGGCGCTCAACTATCCCCACGTGAACCTGCTGCGCAACAGTGGCTGGCTGTTTCTGCTGGGCCTGGTGGTGTTCTCTGGAAGCCTGTACCTGCTAAGTTTCAGCGGCCTGCGCTGGTTGGGTGCGATAACGCCGCTGGGCGGCCTGGCTTTTATTGCCGGCTGGGGTTGCCTGGCCGCCGCATCCTGGAAACTGCTTCCCTGAACCATGGCTGATACCCCGCACCGTCCCATCCGCAGCTATGTCCTGCGCATGGGCCGCCTCACCGATGGCCAGCAGCGTGCCTTTGATGAATATTGGCCGCGCTTCGGCCTTGCCCACAGTGATGGCTCCCTGGACTATCCTGCAGTGTTCGGCCGTGATGCCCCGAGGGTGCTGGAGATTGGTTTCGGCATGGGGCAGTCCCTGGTCGCCATGGCCGCGGCGGCGCCCGGCACCGACTTTATTGGCATCGAGGTGCACCGTCCCGGTGTCGGCAAGTTGTTACACAGCATGGCGGAGCAGGGCGTGGACAATATCCGCATCTACTGCCACGACGCGGTCGAGGTACTGCGCGACTGCATCCCGCCGGCCTCCCTGGATACGATCCAGATATTCTTTCCCGACCCCTGGCACAAGAAGCGCCATCACAAGCGGCGTCTGATCCAGTCGGCTTTTGCCGCACAGCTGGTTGCCTACCTGAAGCCGGGTGGCATCCTGCACCTCGCAACCGACTGGGAAAATTACGCGGAGCAAATGCTGGAGGTGGTGTCGGCGACGCCGGGGCTGGAGAATACCGCCGGTGGCGGCAACTTTGCACCCAGGCCCGATTCCCGGCCCCTGACCAAGTTTGAACAGCGCGGCGAGCGCCTCGGTCACGGCGTCTGGGACCTGCTGTTCCGCCGCATGTAGGTGCGGCCGGCCAGGTGCGGCCGGCCAGGTGCGGCCGGCCAGGTGCGGCCGGCCAGGTGCGGCCGGCGAGGTGCGGCCGGCGAGGTGCGGCCGGCCAGGTGCCCGGCTAGACCAGGAATTCCGCAACCACCGAATCGAGAAAACGCCGCCCCAGCTCGGTGGCGCGTATGTGCTCTTTCTCCTGCAGCAGGAGCCCGCGTGCGAGAAGCGAGTCCAGGGCTGGTTGGAGAGTGTCCGTGGCCAGACCCGTACGCGCGGTGTAGTCGGCCAGGTGAAAGCCCGCGTTCAGCCGCAGGGCGTTGAGCATGAATTCCCCGGGCAGGTCCCGCGCCTGCAGCCACTGCGGTTGCACCTGCATCTCCGTCGCTGCCGCAGCCATATAGGCATCGGGCTGGCGGCGTTTGGCATAGCGCAGGATACGGCCGTCCGTAAGGCTCACCTTGCCGTGGGCGCCGGCGCCGATGCCCAGGTAATCACCAAACTCCCAATAGTTGAGGTTGTGGCGACACTGCTGGCCGGGCGCAGCCCAGGCAGAAACTTCATACTGCCGCAGTTCCGTACCCGCCAACAGCGCCTCGCCCGCATCCTGGATATCTGCCAGCGCATCTTCCACCGGCAGTAGCGGCGGCTGTTTGTGAAAGACCGTGTTCCGCTCGATGGTGAGTTGGTACCAGGAGAGGTGGCCGGTACCGTAGCTGGTGGCGGTGGCGAGATCTGCCAGCGCCAGCCCGGCATCCTGCTGCGGCAGGCCGTGCATGAGGTCCAGGTTGATGCGCTGGAAACCGGCACTCCGGGCGGCGGCAATCGCTGCATGTGCCTGGTCGCCATTGTGCACTCGCCCCAGCGCCTGCAGCTGGGCTTCCTGGAAGGACTGGACGCCGATGGACAGGCGGTTGATACCCGCGGCCCGGAAGCCTGCGAACTTCTCCGCCTCGGCGCTGCCCGGGTTGGCCTCCATGGTGGCTTCCAGATTGGCCGCCAGGGGTATCCGGGCGGCGATCCCCGCCATCAGCCGCGTAATACCGCCGGCGCTGAACAGGCTGGGGGTGCCGCCACCGATAAACAGGGTGGCTATGCTGCGTCCCCGGGCGTGGTGGGCGTCCTCGGTCAGGTCAGCCAGCAGGCTGTCGATGTAGGCCTGCTCCGGAATGACGCTGGCCTCGTGGGAGTTGAAATCACAGTAGGGGCACTTGCGCTCGCACCAGGGCAGGTGGATGTACAGCCCCAGCGGGGGCAATTGCAGTTCAGGCATCAGCTGCCCGGGGGGGATTCGGCGCTGTGCAGGGAGCCCTGCAGTGCCTGTTCCAGCTGGGCGCAGGCGATCGCCCGATGACTGACGCGGTTCTTGGTGCGCGGCGCCAGTTCGGCTGCGCTGCAATTGAAGGCGGCAACATGGAACAGCGGGTCGTAGCCAAAGCCGCCGCTGCCCGCGGGCTGCTCGAGGATATGACCCTCCCAGCTGCCCTGACAGATGACCGGTGTGGGGTCCAGGGCGTGGCGCATGAACACCAGTACGCATTGATAGCGGGCACTGCGCCCGGCTTTGGGTACGCCGGACAGGGCGGCCAGCAACTTGCGGTTATTGGCCTCGTCGCCGCCCTCGGCATAGCGCGCGGAGCGAATCCCCGGGGCACCCTGGAGGAAATCGACTTCCAGTCCGGAATCGTCGGCCACTGCCGGCAGCCCGGTGTGCTGCGCCGCGGCCCTGGCCTTGAGGATGGCATTTTCGACAAAGGTCAGGCCGGTTTCCTCAACCTCCGGGACTCCGAATTCCGATTGTGCCCGCAGCTGCAGGCCCAGTGGCTCCAGGATACGTGCCAGCTCCGCCAGTTTGCCGCGGTTACCGCTGGCGAGGACGACGGTCTGCAGGGGAGTGCTCACGCTGATCAATGCTCGTACAGCTGGTGCTTGAGCTCAAAGCGGAAGGTCTCATCTGCTCCCTCCGGCCGGAAGTCGATGGTAAAAAAGCGCCACTCCTCGTTGATGAAACGGAATTCGGCAATGTAGTAGATGGCCTCGCCCTCCCGAACCTCCTGGAACTCCAGTGCCTGCGCGGTGATCAGGTCGCGGGTGCTGCCCTGCAGCAGCATGCCGCGTGGCTCGGTGGTGCCAGCAACGTGTTCGCGCACAGCCAGGTTAAGGATAGCGCGGTTTTTGCCGCGGACAATGCCGTAGCTGGACGCCACCCGCGGCTCGAGAAACGTCGTGTTGACCACGCTGTAGTGCAGCTCATAGGGCCCGAAGCGCTCGGACTGCTGGGCTGCCGCGCCAAGGGCGATGCAGAGGAATAGCGCCGGAATGAAGCGTAGGTAGCGGATCATGGTCACCTCAACGGCTGATCAGGTAGATGGCGGTGATCGCGAACAGGTTGGGCCAGGCGCTGGCCAGCAGAGGCGTGCGCTCGGTGTTGCCCACCATGTCCCGGGCCAGGATGCGAATGCCACGCTCCGCGCACAGTGCCTCAAAATCCCGCACCGTGCAAAAGTGGATATTGGGCGTGTCATACCAAGTATAGGGCATGAAGCGGGATACCGGCATGCGCCCGCGAGTCCCCAGGTAAAGACGGCAACTCCAGTGGGCAAAATTGGGAAAGGTGACTATGCCCTGGCGACCTATGCGCAGCATTTCCTCCAGCACCCGGTCCGGGAAGTGCACGGCCTGCAGGGCGTGAGCCATGACCACGGTGTCGAAGCTCTGGTCGGGGAAGCTGTCCAGCCCCGCGTCCATGTCCTGTTCAACAATATTCAGGCCGCGGGCGACGGCCGCGGTGATCTTGTCCGGATCGATTTCCAGCCCCAGGCCGCGGACGTCGCGCTGCTGCTGCAGCCGCTGCAGGAACTCGCCGTCGCCGCAGCCCAGGTCCAGCACCTTTGACCCGGGCTCGATCCAGCGCTGGATGTGGGTAAGATCAAGACGCATCAGCTGCTCTCCCGTACGCGCTGCATATACGCGGCGAACAACTGCAGGTAGCGGGGAATGGGCATCAGAAACGCATCGTGACCTTCCTCAGCCTCGATTTCCGCATAGGTCACCGGACGGTCGGCGGCGATCAGCGCGTCGACGATTTCCCGGGAGCGCTGCGGCGAGAAACGCCAGTCCGTGGAAAAGGACAGCACCAGGAAACTGCACTGGGCCCGGCGGAACGCTGCTACCGGGTCGTCATCGTACTCCCGCGCCAGATCGAAATAATCCAGGGCACGGGTCATGAGGATATAGGTGTTGGCGTCGAAGCTGCCGGAGAACTGGCTGCCCTGGTAGCGCAGGTAACTCTGGACCTGGAATTCGGCGCCTGTCTCATCCCCCAGTTCCAGAGTCCCGGAGCGCAGGTCGCGACCGAATTTGTTGGCCATGGCATCGTCCGACAGGTAGGTGATGTGCCCGACCATGCGTGCGAGCGCCAGCCCCTGTGTCGGCAGCGTGTTCTGCGCCAGGTAGTGGCCGCCGGCGAAGCCCGGATCGGACTGTATCGCCTGCCGCGCAATCTCATTGAAGGCAATGTTCTGGGCACTCAGGCGCAGTGCGGAAGCGATGACCACACTGTGGCGCAAACGCTGCGGATAGAGCAGTGCCCAGCGCATGGCCTGCATGCCGCCCAGGCTGCCGCCCACTACGGCGGCCCAGCAGTCTATACCGAGATAGTCTGCCAGCCGGGCCTGGCTGTGTACCCAGTCCCGCACCCGCAGCGAGGGGAAGTCCGGACCCCAGGGCTGGCCTGTCTCCGGGTTGACGGTAACCGGGCCCGTTGAGCCATGGCAGCCGCCCAGGTTGTTCAGGCTGACGACGAAGAAGTGATTGGTATCTATCGGTTTGCCGGGGCCGATACACTCGTCCCACCAGCCCGGTTTGCGATCCCCGGCGCTGTGGTAGCCCGCGGCGTGATGGTGGCCGGACAGGGCGTGGCACACCAGTACCGCGTTGGAGCGCCGGGCGTTCAGCTCGCCATAGGTCTCGTAGACCAGTTCATAGTCGGTGAGAACCCGGCCGCAGGCCAGGGTTAGCGGCTCCGTGAAGTGCGCGCGCTGGGGCGCGACGATACCGACGCTGGCAGGGTTCACGTTGTCGGGGTCAAAGTCCAATCACCAGCGCTGGGTGCAGGCCCACGCCTGCCGCCATGTGGCGCAGTGCAATCTGGATGATATTGATCAGGATGAAGACCAGGATGGGGGAAAAATCGAGCCCGCCCATGTTGGGCAACATCCTGCGAAAAGGCGCCATAACCGGCTCCGTAAGCTGGAACAGCAGCAGCAGGGCGGGGTGGCGACTGGCGGGCGCCACCCAGCTGAGGATAATCATCGCCAGCAGGGCGAAGAAATAGATATTGACCACCAGTCCCACCAGGCCGAGCACCGACCATACCACCAGCAGGACAACATTGGGCGGCCCCACGCCGTTGAGCGCCAGCAGCACTACGATGGCCGTCATTTGCAGTGCCAGCGCCAGCAGCAGGGTGGCCAGGTCCAGTCCACCGAGGCTGGGTACGACCCGGCGCAGGGGCAGCACCAGCGGATTGGTCAGACGGGCAAGAAACTGGCTGAGTGGATTGTAGAAGTCTGCCCGCACCAGCTGCAGCAGGAGGCGCAGTACCATGGCCAGCAGAGCCAGGGTCAGCAGGGTCTGGGCCAGGTAGGCAAGAATCTCGGTGATCGCGTTCACGCTTTATTGCCCTCCTGGTCCGCACCCATTTCCGCCGCCCGCTGCCGGGCCGCTGCCATGGCGTGCGCCACCAGGTCCCGCAAACCCTCATGCTCAAAGCACTGCACCGCGCTCTCCGTGGTACCGCCGGGGCTGGTCACGCGGCGCCGCAGCTCGACCAGGTCGACATCGCTCTCGGTGGCCATGCGCGCCGCACCCAGCGCAGTCTGGGTGGTCATGGCGGTTGCACAGTCGCGGGACAGGCCCATGGCACAGCCGGCGTTGATCATGGCCTCCATGAACAGGAAGAAGTAGGCGGGGCCGCTGCCGGACAGGGCGGTGACGGCGTCCAGCTGGCTTTCTTCCGGCACCCACTCGATCAGCCCAACGGCGCCCAGGATGGTGCTGGCCAGTTCCCGTTGCACGGGGCTGACATTGGCATTGGCGTACAACGCGGTGGCACCGACTCCGAGCAGCGCCGGGGTGTTGGGCATGCAGCGAACAACGGCTGTGCCGGTGCCCAGGCCGTGTTCCAGGGCGGTGATGGTGGTGCCGGCCGCAATGGAAATCACCAGCGCGCCCCTAGCTGCGACAGGTTCGACAATGCTGGCCATGGCCGCAGCCATCATCTGTGGCTTTACCGCAAGGATGACTACATCGGCGTCAGCGCAGGCTGCGGCATTGTCCGCAAACGTCGCTATAGCGCCCAGCTGGCGCAGTTTCTGCAGGCTTGCCGCGGTGGGATCAGAAGCGCGCAGAGCAGGTGCCGGATGACCGCTTTCCAGCAGGCCCCCGATGATGCTGGAGGCCATGTTGCCGGCGCCGATAAAGCTGATAACTGCTGTGTCCAAAGGTAATTTCCCGTTGGCTGGAGGTCAGGGCAGTGGCGCAGTATACACGCCCGAAGGCGGCAAAATCACCCGCCTGCGGGAGCGCTCCGCGGGCCGAAAATGTCGGTACCGACACGAACAATGGTGGCCCCCTCGGCGACGGCCGCCTCCAGATCGCCGGACATGCCCATGGAGAGTGTGTCCAGGCCAGGATTCTCTTGCTGCAGACTCGCCAGCGCCTCCCGCAGCGCGGCAAAGGGCCGGCGCTGCTGCGCCGGGTCCGGACTGGCAGCGGGAATGGCCATCAATCCGCGCAGACGCAGGCGGGGTAGCTGCGCGACCTCCCGCGCCAGGGCCGGGAGATCCGCCAGACTGACGCCGGATTTGCTGGCCTCGTCCGAGATATTCACCTGCAGGCAGACCTGCAGGTCCGGCAGCTCTGGTGGCCGCTGTTCGCTCAGGCGCCTGGCCACCTTGAGCCGGTCGATGCTGTGCACCCACTGGAAGTGGGTGGCGATGGGCCGGGTCTTGTTCGACTGGATGGGCCCGATGAAGTGCCAGCACAGGTCCAGGTCGGTCAATGCGGCTATCTTGTCCAGCGCCTCCTGCAGGTAATTCTCGCCGAAATCCCGCAGCCCCAGTGCCGCTGCACGGCGCACATCGTCCGCCGGCCTGGTCTTGCTAACGGCCAGAACCCGGACACTGTCCGCCTTGCGCTGGCTTTTTTCCGCGCCGAGTCGTACTCTTTCGAGCAGCCTGTTGATATTGTGCCTGAGCCTGTCGTCATCCATGTGGTAGATGGTAGCGGATTCCGGCTGTGGCAGGCGAGATGAAAAACATGTGGCTGCTGCGTGAGCCTGCGTCGGCAGCCGGAACCGGCGGGATTGCCGGGCTGGCCCCAGGGAGCGAATTGGTGGACATTACAGAACTTCTCGCGTTCAGCGCGAAGCAGGGCGCGTCAGACTTGCACTTGTCAGCGGGTTTGCCGCCGATGATCCGTGTCGATGGCGATGTGCGTCGCATCAATCTGCCGCCCATGGATCACAAGCAGGTCCACGACCTGATCTACGACATCATGAACGACAAGCAGCGCAAGGACTACGAGGAGTTCATGGAGACCGACTTCTCCTTTGAAGTTCCGGGTGTCGCGCGCTTCCGGGTCAACGCCTTCAACCAGAACCGCGGTGCGGGCGGTGTTTTCCGTACCATTCCCTCCAAGGTACTGACCATGGAAGACCTCGGCATGGGCCAGGTTTTCCGTGATATCTGCATGATGCCGCGCGGTCTGGTGCTGGTCACCGGGCCTACCGGCTCGGGCAAGTCCACCACCCTGGCGGCGATGGTCGACCACATCAACGACAACAAGTACGAGCACATCCTCACCATCGAGGACCCTATCGAGTTCGTGCACGAAAGCAAGAAATGCCTGGTCAACCAGCGCGAAGTGCACCGGGATACCCTGGGTTTTGCCGAGGCCCTGCGCTCGGCCCTGCGCGAGGATCCGGACATCATCCTGGTGGGCGAGATGCGCGACCTCGAGACCATTCGCCTGGCGCTCACTGCGGCGGAAACCGGACACCTCGTGTTTGGTACCCTGCACACCACCTCGGCGGCGAAAACCATCGACCGGGTGGTGGATGTATTCCCCGCCGCGGAAAAGGCCATGGTGCGCTCCATGCTGTCGGAGTCCCTGCAGGCGGTCGTTTCCCAGACCCTGCTCAAACGCGCCACTGGCGGCCGGGTGGCGGCTCACGAGATCATGCGCGGCACGTCGGCCATTCGCAACCTGATCCGGGAAGATAAAGTGGCGCAAATGTATTCCGCTATCCAGACCGGCCAGGCGCTGGGCATGCAAACCATGGATCAGTGCCTGAAGGAGCTGGTGGACAAACGGGTCATTTCCCGGGATATCGCCCGCGAGAAAGCGCGAATGCCGGAAAACTTCTAGTCCGACGTCGGGAGGAGCAGCCCATGAGGATCGAGGAACTACTGCAACGCATCGTCAAGGAGGGCGCTTCCGACGGCTTTATCTCTGCCGGCGCTGCCCCGTGCATCAAGGTGGATGGGCAGATCTATCCCATCAGCGACACCAAACTCACCGATGAACAGACACGGGAAATCGTCCTCTCGACCATGAGCGAGAAGCAGAAGGAGGAGTTCCTCAGCACCTTCGAGTGCAACTTCGCCCTCGCCAGCGAAGGCCTGGGCCGCTTTCGGGCCAGTGCGCTGGTGGAACGGGGTCGCGTCGGGATGGTATTGCGGCGAATTGAAACCCGCATCCCGGATGTCGATGAGTTGGGCTTGCCAGTAATCATCAGGGACCTGGCCATGACCAAGCGGGGGCTGGTCATTTTTGTCGGCGCCACGGGTACCGGCAAGACCACCTCACTGGCGGCAATGGTGGGCCACCGCAACCGCAACAGCCGCGGCCATATCATCAGTATCGAGGATCCGATCGAATTCATTCACGAGCACGGCAACTGCCTGGTCACCCAGCGCGAGGTTGGCATCGACACCGAGACATTCGATGTGGCGCTGAAGAATACCCTGCGCCAGGCACCGGATGTCATCCTGATCGGGGAGGTGCGTTCGGCAGATACCATGGCCCAGGCGCTGACCTTCGCCGAAACCGGTCACCTGTGCCTGTGCACCCTGCACGCCAACAATGCCAACCAGGCTCTCGATCGCATCCAGAGCTTCTTTCCGGCCAGCATGCACTCCCAGGTCTGGATGGACCTGTCACTCAACCTGAAGGCAATGGTGGCGCAGCAGCTGCTGCCGCGCAAGGACGGCAAGGGCCGGGTTCCCGTGGTGGAAGTGCTGCTCAATACGCCGCTGGTGCAGGAGTATATCCGCAAAGGCGAAGTGCACCTGATAAAGGAGGTAATGTCCAAGTCGACCGAGCTGGGCATGCAGACCCTGGACCAGTCCCTGGTGGAGGCCTACAAAAAGAACTACATCAGCCTGGACGATGCCATCCGCTACGCCGATTCAGCCAACGATGTCCGGCTGATGATAAAGCTGTTCGAGAAGGGCCGTGCGACCACCGACGATACACCGGACTTCGGCTTTGAACAGCCCGACACCCGCGGCAACTTTGTAGGCCAGCGCAGGCCGTAGCATGAGGGTCGGGCCGCGCAGGTCGGGCCGCGCAGGTCGGGCCGCGTCAGGTCGGGCCGGACCGGGCTCCCGCATGTTCCCGCAGCCAGGTCTGCAGGATCAGCTCCGCCGCATAGCTGTCTATCGGGGCCGCCTTGTAATCACCGCGGTGTCCCCGTTCGCGCTGTTCCTGCTTCGCGGTATAGCTGCTGAGGCGTTCGTCGGTCATGGCCACCGGCAGGCCGAGCCTGCCGTGCAGTCGACGTCCAAACTTGCGCGCCCGGGTGGCCAGCTCGCTGACGCTGCCGTCCATGTTCAGGGGATCGCCGACCACCAGCAAGTCGGGTTGCCATTCGGCCACCAGCGCCGCCAGTGCCGACCAGTCCGGCACGCCATCTCTCGCCCGCAAAATGGCCAGGCTGCGGGTGGTACCCAGCAGAGTGTTGCCGACAGCGACGCCTATCTGTTTCAGGCCGTAGTCGAAGGCGAGCACAGTGGCGGGTTGCTGATGGTCCGGGGTTGGCGAGTCAGGCATGCCCCGCCTGGGCTGAAATCAGGTTCATGTCGATACCGAGGCCGGCCGCCGCCGCCGCGAGTCGGCGATGCCAGGGAGTGGCAAAGATGACCTCGCTGTCCGCGGGCAGGGTCAGCCAGCTGTTGTGGGACAGTTCTTCTTCCAGCTGGCCGGCGGACCACCCCGCGTAGCCGAGAGCGATCAGGTGCTCCGCCGGCCCGCTGCCGTCGGCAATCGCGCGCAGTATGTCGCGGGAGGTGGTGAGTGTAATCTCCCCGGTCACCTGCAGGCTGGCTTCCCAGTCGGTTGCGCTGTGGCGGTGCAGGACAAAACCGTGGTCGATCTGCACGGGCCCGCCAGCCAGCACCGGCTCGTCGCTGAAATCCCGGTTGGCCTCGATATCCAGGTGTTCGAAGATCTCCGCCACGGTCAAATCCAGGGGCTGGTTGATAATGATGCCCATGGCCCCGCTTTCACCGTGTTCGCAAATGTAGGTGATGCTCTGGGAGAATATTCCTTCGGACAGGCTTGGCATGGCCAGCAGGAAGTGATCACGCAGGCAATTGCCACTCTTGATTGCGCTGGTCGCGCCCCTGACAGACATCCTGTGTGTTGACCCTCATTTGCGGCGGGATAATGAATACCCCGCCTCTACCCCGAGCTTAGCTGGTTTTCCTCGAATTGCCACGTGCGGATAATCTCCAGCTTGTCGGTGGTGGCCCTGAGTTCGGCGGAAAACGGGGCAAATGGCGCCGCCATGCGAACGATCTTGATCGCCGCTTCATCCAATACCGCAAAGCCCGAGGAGGCCAGAACCTGAATGTCTTCGAGCTGCCCGTCGAAGTTGATCACCACCAGCAGGCGCAGGCTGCCGTAGATGCCATAGCGAATCGAGGCTTCCGGGTAATACTGGTTGCCCACGGCTTCAACGCGCCGCCGCCAGTCGTGCAGGTAGGCGGCATCCACAGCTTCCCGGGTGGACAGGGAGGTCAGCCGGCGTACCCGCGGCCGGTTGGAATAGTCCCGGGCCTGGTCATCCAGCGCCGCCTCGAGATAGGCCAGTTCCTCGGTCAGGCGCTCTGAATCGGGGTTCAGGCCAGGCGCGGGCGCGGCCTCCGGGACACTTTCCTGCTGGCTGGCCGGGAGCTGCCGCTGACTGTTGTGGCTGGTGACCGGCGTTGCGGTTTCCTGCTGCTCCCTGGCCAGCTCTACCGCCTGTTGCTGTTGGGCCAGTGACAGGGGTGCACTGTCGGTGCTGGTGACGCTGGTTTCTTCCGCCTGGTCGCCGCTGCCCTGCTGGTTGAACTGGGCCAGGTGGCTGGCGTCGTCGGGCGCGAGCTCAGTCCGGCGCTGGGCCAGGGTAATCTCCAGCTGCGGGGTATACTCAGGCTCGGCGCCGGGATCAAAGCCGAGACCCAGCACCAGAATGGCGTGCAGGGCCGCCGCCAGGAAAATGGCGATTCCCATGCCGTTGCCGGGGTCTGTGGCGATACCCTGCTGCATGCCGGGCCTCAGCGCGCCGCCAACTCCGCGGCAATGCAATCCATCAGCTGCGCACCGATGTCCACATTGTAGGCATTGTCGATCTCCCGGATCCCGGTGGGGCTGGTGACGTTGATCTCGGTGAGGTAGTCCCCGATCACGTCCAGACCGACAAAGTAGAGGCCGCGCTCGCGCAGGGCGGGACCGACCTGGGCTGCAATCCATTTGTCCCGGTCGGACAGGGGTTGGGCCCTGCCGGTGCCCCCGGCGGCCAGATTGCCGCGGGTTTCGCCAGCTATCGGTACCCGCGCGAGGCAGTAGGGCAGCGCTTCGCCGTTGATCATCAGGATGCGCTTGTCGCCCTCGACGATTTCGGGAATAAAGCGCTGGGCCATGATCGTGTGCCTGCCATGGCTGGTCAGGGTCTCGAGGATGACGTTGAGGTTGGGGTCGCCGGGCATGACCCGGAAGATGGAGGAGCCGCCCATCCCGTCCAGGGGTTTGAAGATGACGTCGCCGTGCTCGCTGTGAAAGGCCTTCAGGCGCGCCGGATCGCTGCTCACCAGCAGGGGCGGGCAGCACTGGGGAAACCGGGTGGCGAAGACCTTCTCGTTGCAGTCCCGCAGGCTCTGGCAGCGGTTGACGATCAAAGTGCCCTCAAGCTCGGCAGCCTCCAGCAGGTAGGTGAGATAAATGTACTCATTGTCGAAGGGCGGATCCTTGCGCATCAGGATCACATCCAGCTCCGCCAGGTCGCGCACATGTTCAGAGTCCAGCTGGAACCAGGATTCCGGGTCCCGGAACACGGTCAGGTGCGCCATACTGGCCCGGGCCTTGCCCTGCTCCAGGAACAGGTCCCCCGGTTCCATGTAGAAAAGCTGCCAGTCACGGGCCTGGGCAGCGAGTAGCATGGCCAGGGTGCTGTCTTTTTTGTACTGGATCCGCGAGATGGGATCCATGACTACGCCGATCTTGATCGTCATTGGTAGTTTCCGCAGGTCTTCAAGGATGGTTAAAGTACGCAATGGGCCGTTGCGGCGCAAGCGCCGCCCCGGCTCAAGGGAGGTTTAATCGAGGCTGCCCATGTCGCCCCAGCGTGCCTGCAGGATGGCCAGCGCCGCCAATGGGGCTGTCTCCGTGCGCAGGATCCGGGGGCCCAGCGCCAGTGACTCGAAACCGGCGGCCTCGGCGGCGGCAATCTCGGCCTCGCTGAGACCTCCCTCCGGCCCCACCAGCAGGTTGATGGAAGCCGGTAGCTCTGTTCCCCGGGGCGCCGTTGTGGCCCGATGGTGGAGCACGAACCGGCGCTCACCGTCTGCCCCCTGCAGCCACGGCGCCAGGGCGGCGGGCTCGTGCACAACGGGGAGGACACTGCGGCCGCACTGTTCGCAGGCACTGATCGCCACCTGCCGCCAGTGCAGTTGCTTGCGACCCTCCCGCTCCCCGCGCAGGCGTACCTCGGTGCGTTCGGTGTAGAGTGGGCTGATCGCTGCCACGCCCAGTTCCGTGGCCTTTTGCACCACCCAATCCATGCGCTCCCCGCGGGAAATGCCGATGCCCAGGTGGAGCCGCAACGGGGATTCCGCGACTCCGGGGATGGACTCCAGCACGGTCACCACGACCTGCCGCTTGTCTGCCGCGACTATCCTGGCCTGGTACTCGCAGGCACTGCCGTCGAACAGGCGCAGCGCGTCCCCCTGCCCCATGCGCAGCGCCCGGGCCAGGTGCTGGCTGGGACCCGGCTCCAGCGCCAGCTCGGCCCCCACCGCCAGCGCCTGCTCGGTAAAGATGCGCGGTATGCGCACGGCCTGTCCTCAGAGTCCCAGGTTGTCGCGGATCTGCCGGGTCGGCTCGATCTGGTTCATGGTGTAGAAGTGCAGCCCGGGCGCGCCGCTTTCCAGCAGGGTCTGGCACAGCTGGCTGACCACGTCGATGCCGAACTGGCGAATACTCTCCTGGTCCTTGCCGTAGCCTTCGATGCGCTGGCAGATCCAGCGCGGAATCTCGGCGCCACAGTTGCGGGAGAACCGCGCCAGGTTGGCGTAGTTGGTGATCGGCATGATGCCGGCGACGATGGGCTTGTCGATCCCGATCGCCGCGCACTGGTCGAGGAAGTAGAAGTACGATTCCACGTTGTAGAAATACTGGGTGATCGCGCTGTTGGCGCCGGCATCCAGCTTCCGCTTGAGGAACTTCAGGTCGCTGTCGTAGCTTTCGGCCTGGGGGTGTATCTCCGGGTACGCGGCCACCTCGATATGGAAGTGGTCGCCGGTCTGCTCCCGGACAAAGGCCACCAGCTCACTGGCGTAGACCAGCTGGCTGGCGCCGCCCATCCCCGAGGGCATATCGCCTCGCAGAGCCACCAGACGCCGGACTCCCATCTCACGATAGCGCTGCAGCAGGGCGGCGATGGTGTCGCGGTCATCGGCGCCGAAGCTCAGGTGCGGCGCGACGTCAATGCCGTGCGCGCACAGCGCTTCCACGATACCCAGCGTGCTGTCGCGGGTTGAGCCGCCGGCGCCGTAGGTCACGGAGAAGAACGCAGGGTTCAGCGCCTGCAGGGCGGGGGTGGTTTTCTCCAGCAGTGTGGCCCGACCTTCCGCTGTTTTTGGCGGGAAGTATTCAAAGCTGATGATGCTCATGTCATCCCTAGTATTTGTAGCTGTCGGGCTTGAAGGGGCCATCGACCTTGACGTTGATGTACTCCGCCTGTGCCTTGGTCAGTCTGGTCACCACACCGCCAAAACCTGCGACCATTTGCGCGGCCACTTCCTCGTCCAGTTTCTTCGGCAGGACCTCGACCCTCAGGGCCGCTGCCTTCATTTCCGGCTCCAGGCTGGCGAAGCGGCGCTCGTACAGGTAGATCTGCGCCAGTACCTGGTTGGCAAAGGAGCCGTCCATGATGCGCGAGGGGTGGCCGGTAGCATTGCCGAGGTTCACCAGGCGACCCTCGGAGAGCAGGA
>NZ_JAVKCQ010000139.1:0-3992 GCF_040222615.1 Haliea sp. | reverse complement strand
AGCGCTCCACGGGCGAGCCTAATGTAACGCCATTAGAGAATCACCGTGCGCTGGCCGTTCAGCTGCACCCGCTCCTCGCAGTGCAGGCGCACGGCGTGGGACAGGGCGGTGGCCTCGGTGTCGTGGCCGAGGTGGATCATCTGCTCAACCGACACCTGGTGGTCGATGGCTTTCACTTCCTGGGCAATGATCGGCCCCTCATCGAGGTCGGAGGTCACATAATGGGCGGTGGCGCCGATGACCTTGACCCCCCGCTCATAGGCCTGGTGATAGGGCTTGGCGCCCTTGAAGCCGGGCAGGAAGGAGTGGTGGATGTTGATGGCACGCCCCTGCAGTTGCTGGCACAGGTCGTCGGACAGGATCTGCATGTAGCGCGCCAGCACCAGCAGGTCGACTCGCTGCTCGCGGATCAGGGCCAGGATCTGCGCCTCCTGCTGCAGCTTGGTTGCTGCTGTCACCGGCAGGTAGTGATAGGGCAAACCGTACCACTCGACCTGGCTGCGACAGTCCTCGTGGTTGCTGACCACGCCGACGAGCTCCGCCGGCAGCGCCCCCGCCCGCCACTTGGTGAGCAGTGCCACCAGGCAGTGGTCGTAGCGCGATACCGCCAGCAGTACCCGCGGCAGCGCGGCGGCGGGGCGCAGCCGGTACTGCATGTTCATCCCGGCGGCGAGCTCGGCAAAGCGCTCGCTGAATTCCTGGTAGGAAATCGTCATCGCGCGGTCGTCGAACACGCAGCGCAGGTGGAAGGTGCCGGTCACCGGGTCGCTATAGTTGGAAATCTCGGTGATAAAGGCGCCGGCCTGCAGGAACAGCTGCGAGTAGTGCGCGACCACGCCGAGGCGGTCCGGGCACTGGAAGGAGAGGATGTAGGCGCAAGGCGCGGTGGTTTCTGCTGTGGTCATCATTGGGCCATGGCTGCGAGGGTTGCGGCGAGGGCCCCTGCCCTGCCGGCGCCAGCCGCCAGCCCGGAAGCGGACGGCAGTCTGGCAGTGCTGATGGGGAATACTAAAGCATGGCGCCGGCGCATTACAGCGCCGGCGCCGTTATCGCTGCAGGAGCCGGCTAGAAATTGAAGCCGTTGCCTGTCACCACCGGCACATTGGTCCACAGATCTTTCGGATCCCGGTACCAGCCCGCCGCCGCCAACGCGCCGCCGTCGAGATTGATGGTGGTCCCCGTCACCCAGGCGGACAGCTCGGAGGCGAGGAACAGGGCGCAGCCCGCGGCGTCCTCCGGGGTGCCGAAGCGCTCCAGCGGAATCCAGCGCCGGGTGTGCGCCTGGTGCTCCGGCGCGATCAGCTCGGACGGGCGCACCTGGGCGGTCTCGGTGGTTTCCGGGGCGATGGCGTTGACGCGGATGCCGTCCGGCCCCAGTTCCAGGGCCAGGCTGCGGGTAAAGCCGGTGATGGCGTGCTTGAAGGCGCAGTAGGTGGTGACCATGGGAATGCCGCGGAAGGCTTCGATGGAGGAAATGCTGATGATGCTGCCGCCCTTGCCACGCGCCTGCAGCAGGGGAATGGCCGCCCGGGTAACGGTGAAGATATGCTTCAGGTTCACCGCATACAGTCGCTCCAGATCCTCGTCGGTGCAGGCCGCGAAGGGCTTGATAATACCGAGGAAGTCACCGACGTTATTCACCAGCACATCGAGGCCGCCGAAACGGTCCTGCACCTGCCGCATGAGCGCGGTCACCGCGGCGCTGTCGCAGACATCGGTGCAGGACACCAGGGCCGGCACCCCCTGCCCCGCCAGCGCGGCCTCCAGTTCGCGACAGCGCTCGGGGTCGAGCTCCGCCACCACCAGTGACGCACCCCGGGCGCCGAAAGCCTCTGCGATGGCGCGCCCGATGCCGGCGCCGCCGCCGGTAACCAGTACTGTCTTGCCGCTGAAATCCAGGTCCTGCATGCTGTCCTCTCCTGTTGGCAACGTCGAAGGACTCGGTATAGCACGGCGCCGCCAGCGGTGCATTCCCGCCGCCCCGCCAGCGGGCAGGCGGGGCCCGCGGGTTTGATTTGTCAGTCCTGACCGGGCGCCTGAACCGACACTGCCACTACTTGTAGGTGACCACCAGGTAGCCCTGCAGCGCCACCTTGCCGGTGGCGCGGATACTGTGTTCCACATCGGCCCGGTAGTGCGCGGAATCACCCGCCGCCAGCTTGCACTCGGTGCCACCGGCGACAATCACCGCCTTGCCCGCAGTCACCGTGAACAGTTCGCGGGTGCCGCTGAAGTGGGCCGAGCTGTCGAGGCTGGCGCCGGGCTGGATCTGCAGTTCGTAGAACTCGACGCTCTTCTCCATGTGCAGCGGCGACAGGGTACGGATCTGGCATTCGCGGTCGGCGCGAAACAGGCTGGCCGGGTCGTCCCCCCGCACCACCTCGATCATGCCACCGGCGAGGGGATCATCCACCAGTTCACCTATACTGAGGCCAAAGGCCTGGGCAATGCGGAAGGTCACCGCCAGGGTCGGGTTGGCCTGGCCGCGCTCGATCTGGCTCAGCATGGAGCGGCTGACGCCGGAGGCCGCAGCCAGCTGGTCGAGGGTGAAGCCGTGGCTCTGGCGCAGCTCGGTCACGCGTTCGCAGAGCACCCGGCTGGCGGGATCAAGGGCGGATTTGGACATGGCATTCTTCCACAATAAAAGAATTTCTTCTTGTATGAAGGATAACTGGCATCTACTATACCGGAAAATTTCCACAATGGTGAATCTGACATGAAAGCGCTGGTGAAGAAAGAAGCGACCAAAGGACTCTGGCTGGAGGACGTGCCCGAGCCCCGGATCGGCATCAACGACGTCCTGATCAAGGTCAAGCGCACCGCCATCTGCGGTACCGACATGCATATCTACCACTGGGATGCCTGGGCGCAGAAAACCATCCCGGTGCCCATGGTGGTGGGCCACGAATTCGTTGGCGAGATTGTCGAGGTGGGTTCCAACGTGGTCGACTTCCGCCCCGGGCAGATCGTCTCCGGCGAGGGCCATGTGGTCTGCGGCCGCTGCCGCAACTGCATGGCCGGGCGCCGCCACCTGTGCGCCCGCACCAGCGGCGTCGGCGTCGACCGCGCCGGCGCCTTTGCCGAGTACATGGCCCTGCCCATGTCCAATGTCTGGGAACACTCCACGGGCATCGACCTCGACGTCGCCGCCCTGTTCGACCCCTTCGGCAACGCGGTGCACACCGCCCTGCAGTACGACCTGCTCGGCGAGGATGTGCTGATCACCGGTGCCGGTCCCATCGGCGCCATGGCCGCGGCGGTGTGCCGCCACGCCGGCGCCCGCCACGTGGTGATTACCGATGTGATTGACAAGCGCCTGGAGCTGGCCGCCACCCTGGGCGCGACCCGCACCGCCAACGTGACCCGCGAGAGCCTGGCCGAGGTGCAGCAATCACTGGGCATGGACGAAGGCTTCGATGTCGGCCTGGAAATGTCCGGCAACCCCCAGGCCTTCCGCGACCTGCTGGCCAATATGTGCCACGGTGGCAAGGTGGCCATGCTCGGCATTCCCAGTGAGAACACCGCCATCGACTGGAACACGGTGATCTTCAACATGCTGACCCTGAAAGGCATCTATGGCCGCGAGATGTATGAGACCTGGTACAAGATGTCGGTGATGATCGAGTCGGGGCTGGATATCTCCCCGGTGATTACCCACCGCATGGGCTACCGCGATTTCCAGCAGGGTTTTGACGTCATGAGCGCGGGCGAAGCCAGCAAGGTCGTGCTGAACTGGGAGGACTAGCCCCGGCTGCGGGAGCCCGGGGTTTTCACCGTCGCCAGCATCGCCAGCGCCTCGTCACACCAGGCCAGGAACTGCTCGCCCTGGCGGATGCCCGCCAGCAGCGCCAGGTACACACCCTTGCGCCGCACCGGGAGGGTCTCTGGCCTGGCGTAGTGGCGGCGGCGGATCCGCTCGTACAGGTAGAGACGCTGCATCATCTGCTTGCGCCGCTGCTCCACCTCCGCGGCGAGGTGGGCGGCGTTGTCGT
>NZ_JAVKCQ010000138.1:0-3823 GCF_040222615.1 Haliea sp. | reverse complement strand
TCAAGCAGCTTCCCATCAATTGCTGCAGGTGACAATTTTTCGATCCGCATTGTGGCTTCCTTTGTTATTCCGCAAACACTAGCTTGCAGGTGGCGGGGTGGTCTGGCCAGGCAGCGCGGCCGGCCGGAGTCATTCCGCTATCAGTCCTTGCCCTCCATCTTCGCTTTCAGATTGGCGAATGGAGTATGGGTTGCGCCTTTCACTTTCGTCGCACCGGTGTTCCCATAGCGCACAAAGCTTTCAAACTTGCTGTGTTCTTCGTCGTGACAGTAAATACAAAGTAGCTCCCAATTGCTGCCATCGCCGGGATTATTGTCGTGGTTATGATCGACATGATGGACGGTCAGTTCCGACAGGTTCCTGCGGTCGAACTCTCGCGCACAGCGACCACAGATCCACGGGTAGATTTTCAGGGCGCGCTCACGATACCCGGACTCGCGCTTGGCATTGTACTCAAGCTGCTCCGCACGGACTTGTTTAAAGCTCTTTGATGCAGGTTTTTGCTCACTCATGATGTTCCAACTCCGATTGGCTTGTGCAACCCAGCGAAATGATGCGGTAGGCAGGGCCCCTATCGGATATCCCGTGTGCGATATTCTTTCCAGTTTACACGGTCTCGCTTGATTACACCGAAGAAGCCTTCGCAGGCTGCGTTGTCGCCATAATGCCCCTCGGCGTACCGGTACCGCCGAATGCCTGGCGGCCAGCGGAGTCGGTTTCACGAACCCAGCGAGTCAGGGCATTGCCGGCAATCCCCAGTTCCCCCGCACCCTGGTCGCAACTGACACCGGTTTGGCGTGTCTGTTCAGCAGCGCCACACTCGATCACCGGAAATCCATCAAGTGCCTTCGGGCTCTGCCTGCATCAACAACTGCCGGACCGCCGTCGCGCTGGTCGGCCGCACCAGCCTGCCCACTTCGTGGCCGTCGCGGAGGTACACCAGTGTCGGCCACAGTTTGACGCCAAAAGAGCGCCCGAGCGGACGGCCTTTGCCGTCCTCCAACCTGAGATGGCGCAGCGAGGGGTGCTCCGCGACTGCGGTGGCAATCCCGGCTTGTGCCGCCTGGCAATGACCGCACCAGTCGGTGCCGAAGTTCAGCAGGACGAGGCCGGGCAGGGTGTCGACTTCGGCGCGTGTTGGATTTGATGGATTGTAGGAATTGCTCACGGGATACTCTCGGCTCAGGTTGGGGCAGCGATGTTTACAAGGCTTGTGGGCAGAATACGTTACTCCCGGGTGCTTGCGCCAGATATCGCAACGGCTATGATGGAACGCCCCGCAACCGTTGCAAAGTAGACCCGAATGGACAACCGACTCATCCGCGCGTTTGTCGTTGAATATCCCGACGTGCAGGCGCCCAGGGGCTGGAGCGTGACTCCGGCGCCGGCGGGGGCCTGCAACGCCGCCCTGGCGCCCGTGGGCAAGCGTGCTGCCGACAGCGTTACTACCGCGTGAGCCAAACCGCGGTCAGCAGTACACCAAGCCCCGAAGGCTTGCGGGTCTACCTGAATCCGCGGGTCATCGGTATGCTCTTCCTCGGCTTTTCCGCCGGGCTGCCGCTGCTGCTGGTGGGCGGCACGTTCAGCGCCTGGCTGCGGGATCTGGGCGTAGAACTGTCGGCGATCGGCTTCCTCAGCTGGGTGGGCATGGCCCATTCCATCAAGGTGCTGTGGGCGCCGCTGATCGACCGTGCGCAGCTGCCGCTACTCAGCCGCCTGCTGGGGCGGCGTCGAGCCTGGATGCTGCTGGCGCAGGTGGTAATCGCCACAGCCCTGCTGGGCATGGCTTTCACTGACCCGCGCGAACAACTGGGTCTGGTGGCGTTGTGGGCGGTGCTGGCGGCATTCGGTTCCGCCAGCCAGGATGTCGCCATCGATGCCTACCGGGTCGAGGCGGAAGCGAAGCATCGCCAGGCAGCGATGGCGGCGACCTACGTGACCGGCTACCGGGTGGCGATCCTGGCGGCGGGGGCGGGCGCCTTGCACCTCGCCAACCTGGACAGCTGGTCGGTGGCCTACGGCATTATGGGCTTGCTGATGGCGGTCGGCATCGTGACCACCCTGGTGATTGCCGAACCCGCGGTGACCGTTAACCAGAGCACGGTACAGTTCGAACAGCGGGTCACTGACTACCTTGCCAGCACCGCCCACCGGGGCTGGCGCCGGGAGCTGCAGGCCTGGCTGATCGGCGCCGTGGTCTGTCCCTTCGCCGAGTTCTTCCAGCGCTACGGCCGGGTGTCGCTGCTGATTCTCGCTTTTATCGGCACCTTTCGCCTCACCGATATTTTCATGGGGGTTATGGCCAACCCTTTCTACCTGGACCTGGGTTTCAGCAAGGCCCAGATTGCCAATATCGCCGCCGCCTTCGGCCTCGGCATGACCCTGCTCGGAGCTGTCGTGGGCGGCCTGCTGGTGGCCCGGTTCGGCATCGCGCGGATTTTGCTGTTGACGGCGTTCATGGCGCCGGCGACCAATCTCGCCTTTGCCTGGCTGGCCTTTATCGGCCCTGAAACCTATGGTCTGGTGCTGGCGATTGTCGCCGACAATGTCTCCGGCGGGCTGGCGATTTCGGTGTTCATTGCCTACCTGTCCAGCCTGACCAATACCGCCTACACCGCCACCCAGTACGCCCTGTTCAGCTCCCTGATGACTCTGCCCGGGCAGTTGCTGGCGGGTTTTACCGGGGTGCTGGCTGAGCTGGTGGGCTGGGTCCCGTTTTTCTTTATCACCGCCGCCACCGGGTTGCCCGCGATTATCCTGGCGTTTGTGTTGCTGCGGGTGGCGCGGCCCGGTGAGTAGGCGCGCGGCGCGCGCCTTTCACACCCCGCGCCGGACACCTTCAAGAAAGGTGTAGGTACTGCTTTCCAGCAGGGAATAGACATCCGCCTGCGGCAGGAAACGCTCGACGTGGCCGTGCATCGCGATGCCGCTGAGCCCGTGTGCCATGGCCCAGAGCTTGATCGATACGGTGAGAGCGTCCTCGTCGCCGCGACCGACGCTGTCGCACCAGGCCTGGACCGTGTCCACCAGCAGGTAGAACCCGGAACTCTTGAGGCCGTGCTCGGGGTCCTGGTCTGCGCGCTTGTGGCGGTCGCCCCACATCAGGTCATAGAACTGCGGGTGGCCGGTCACGAAGCGTATATAGGCCTGGCCCAGGGCAACAATGGCCGCAACGCTGCCGGCAGGGTGCTGGCGAGTCACCGCTTCCATCTCCCGGCCCAGGACCAGGAGCGCGAAGTCCAGCACCGCATCCAGCAGCGCAGCCTTGTCCTTGAAGTGGCGGTAGGGCGCGGCGCTGCTCACCCCGGCACGGCGCGCGGCATCGATCATGGCAAAATCCACGCTGCCGCGCTCGTCGATCAGTTCCGCCGCCGCGATGATCAGGGCGTTGCGCAGGTCGCCATGATGGTAGCTGCGGGACTGCCCCTTCCGCGGCCGGGTCATCGCTGTAACTCCGCGGTGACGGCTGGTGACTGCCCCCGCGTCCGCAACAGCTCTGGCCATCGGCGCAGCAACAGGAACAACTGCGGGACCAGGAAAAAGGACACGACGGTCGACAACAGCACGCCGCCCGCAATAGCCATGGCGAAAGGCGGCCAGAACTGGCTGCCCTCCAGAATCAGGGGCAGGAAGCCGCCGAAGGTGGTGATGGTGGTGGAGACGATGTGACGGCTGGAATCCATCACCACACTGCGGATCGCGAAGACCCCGCCGGCCATGGCGCCGGGTTCCAGCTGCAGCGCGGTCATGATGATGATCGCCGCGTTAATGGACACGCCGATGGAACCGATAACCCCGATCAGTGCCTGGATACCGAAGGGAT
>NZ_JAVKCQ010000137.1:0-5671 GCF_040222615.1 Haliea sp. | reverse complement strand
CGGTACCGACGACGCCGCAGCCGAGGGCGGCGTTGCGGGCGTGTTTGCTGGAATCGATGGAACCGATGATGCCGCATACGGCGGCGGCGCCGACACCATAGGTTGCGGCCTTGCTCGCCTGTCGCTCCCCGGTATACGGGTTGGTGGTACAGGCTCCCAGCAGCAGGGTGGCGGCGGCCATGGATGCAATCTTCAAGCGCATGTAGAGTCTCCTCGTCCGGTTTCTGCCCGGCAACGTATCTAGGGTGGTTCAGGGCCCCGCAATCCGGGGCAGATGGTATTCTACCCCAGGCGCCCCGTCGGGCCTGTTAACATTTGTAAGCGAGGAGTCGCGGTACACCATGCAGCACGGACTCTCTGTAACAACCGGAGCGAAGCCCGGAGTCGTGGACGCGGGTCCATGGATCCGCTGACCCAGGGCGCCCTCGGCGCAGCCCTGCCGCAAGCCACGGCCAGTCGCCGTCAGGTGTTGACGGCGGGCCTGCTTGGCTTCCTGTCCGGGATGGCGCCCGATCTCGATGTGCTGATCCGTTCCGCCGAGGACCCGCTGCTGTTCCTGGAGTACCATCGCCAGTTCACCCATGCGCTGGTTTTCATCCCCGTCGGTGGCCTGCTCTGCGCGCTGTTGCTGCACCGCCTGATCGGTCGGCGGGCAGGCCTGGGATTCTGGCGCAGCTACCTGTTCTGCACCCTGGGCTACGCCACCCACGGCCTGCTCGACGCCTGCACCACCTATGGCACGCTGCTGCTCTGGCCGTTCAGCGACCAGCGGTTTGCCTGGAACACCATCTCCATCATCGACCCGTTGTTTACACTGCCTGTACTGGCCCTGATTATCGTCGCCGCCGTGCGTCAGCGGCCCGCTCTCGCCCGGGCCGCCGTAATTTGGGGCCTGGCATACCTGGCGCTGGGGGCGTGGCAGCGGGATCGGGCGGAAGCACTGGGTGAGGCGCTGGCGGCCGAGCGCGGCCATGCACCGGTGCGACTGGAGGCCAAGCCCAGTTTCGCCAATATCCTGGTATGGAAAGTCGTCTATGAAACCGCTACGGATTTCCATGTCGACGCGGTGCGCACCTGGCCCTCCGCCAAGGTCTATCCGGGGAGTTCCATACCCCGTCTGGACGCTGCCAGGGACCTGCCGTGGCTGGATCCGGCCTCACAGCAGGCGCGAGATGTTGCGCGGTTCGCCTGGTTCAGCAATGACTACGTGGCCAGCGACCCGCTGATTCCCGGCCGCGTAATCGATGTTCGCTATTCCCTGCTGCCGAATGAGATCGATTCCCTCTGGAGCATTCAACTGACCCCGGGAGCGGCGCCGGAGCAACACGTCAGCTACGCCATGCACCGCAACCGGCGTGAAGGGCAGATCGAGGCGCTGTGGCGAATGCTGCTCGGTCAACCACTGTCAGGCGGCGAGTACCGCGTCGGCGGCCTCTAGCGCGGCCCCGGTGTCCAGCTTCAGTCCCTGCTGCGCCAGGGTCGCGGCCAGTGCGGTAAGGCACAGGGTGACATTGGCGGCGGAGCAGGCGTGGCCCATCAGGCCGATGCGCCAGGTCTTGCCCGCCAGCGCCCCCAGTCCCGCGCCGATTTCCAGGTTGAAATCCGCCAGCAGGGTGCTGCGCAGGGCGGCGTCGTCAATGCCCTCGGGAATGCGCACCGCATTCAGTTGCGGCAGGCGGTGCTCCGCTGCCACGGCCATCTCCAGGCCCAGCGCTTCCAGGCCTGCGACCAGAGCGTCGTGGTGGAGACGATGACGGGCGTGAGCGGCCTCCAGGCCCTCTTCGCGCAGCATCAGCAACGATTCGTGCAGGGCGTAGAGCAGATTGATGGGCGCGGTGTGGTGATAGGCTCTCTTGCTTGAGCCTCCCCAGTAGCCCATCACCAGCTGCATGTCGAGGAACCAGCTCTGCACCCGGTGGCTGCGCGCCTGTATCCGCTCCACCGCGCGTGAGCTGAATGTGACCGGCGCCAGCCCGGGGATGCAGGACAGGCATTTCTGGGTGCCGGAATACACCGCGTCTGCTCCCCAGGCATCGACCTTAAGCTCAATGCCCCCAAGAGAGGTGACCGTGTCGACGATGGAGAGCGCGCCGTGATCCCGAGCCAGGGCGCACAGGGCCTCGGCATCACTGCGCACGCCGGTGGATGTTTCCGCGTGTACAAAGGCGAGCAGGGAGGCCTCGGGATGGGCTTTGAATGCGGCGGCGACCTTGTCGATACTCACCGGCTGGCCCCAGTCGTCTTCCACCATGATGGCGGTGCCACCGCAGCGTTCGACGTTTTCCTGCATGCGGCCGCCGAAGACGCCGTTGCGGCAGACAATAACCGTGTCACCCGGCGACACCAGGTTGACGAAGCAGGCCTCCATGCCGGCGGAGCCCGGCGCGGAAATCGGCAGGGTCAGCGCGTTTTCGGTCTGGAAGGCGTACTGCAGCAGGCCTTTGACCTCGTCCATCAGGGCTACGAACAGCGGGTCGAGGTGGCCGATGGTAGGACGCCCCAGCGCGCCCAGCACGCGAGGTGAAACATCCGAGGGCCCAGGGCCCATGAGGATACGGCGTGGTGGAAAAAAACTCTGGTTCATAGTGCGATCCTAGTATTAAGTCCGTCGCGCTTCGGTTTCCCTGCGCACCTTGGCCTGGGCGGCGGCGATGCGCGCCACCGGCACCCGGAACGGGCTGCAGGATACATAGTCCAGGCCCAGGTCGTGGAAGAACTGGATTGAGCGGGGGTCGCCGCCGTGCTCACCGCAAATACCGTACTTGATCCCCGGCTTCCGCGCCCGGCTCTCGCTCACCGCGATCTCCAGCAGGCGGCCGACGGCACGCTGGTCCAGAGTGACGAAGGGGTCGCTCTCAACCAGTTTTTTCTCCAGGTACATGGGCAGGAACTTGCCCACGTCATCGCGGGAGAAGCCGTAAGTCATCTGGGTCAGGTCATTGGTGCCGAAGCTCATGAACTCGACCTCGGGCGCCAGCCGGTCCGCGCCCAGCGCGGCGCGCGGAGTCTCCATCATGGTGCCAATCTTGTAGGGCACGGAGACGTGCTTCTCCTTCATCACGGCCTGTATGCCGCGGTCGATAATCTCGCTGATCAGGCGAATCTCACGCACGTTAACCACCAGCGGGATCATGATTTCCGGCAGCGGTTTCAGGCCCTCCTCAATCGCCCGTACCGCAGCGCTGATAATGGCTTTGACCTGCATCTCGGTGACTTCCGGGTGGACGATGGACAGGCGGCAACCGCGGAACCCCAGCATCGGGTTCACCTCCTTGAGGCTTTCCGTCATCGCGCGAATCTTCTCCAGCGGCTTGTTGATGCGGCCGGCGAGGGCGACCATATCGTCCTCGCTGTGAGGCAGGAATTCATGCAGTGGCGGATCCAGCAGGCGCACGGTCACCGGCAGCCCGTCCATGACCCGGAACAGGGCCAGCATGTCTTCTTCCTGGAACTTGAGCAGCTTGTCCAGGTAGCGTTGGCGCTCCTCGCGATTCTCCGCCAGGATCATGCCGCGCATCTGGTCGATCCGTTCGGCGTCGAAGAACATGTGTTCGGTGCGGCAGAGGCCAATACCCTCGGCTCCCAGTTCTCGCGCCTTGGCGGCGTCTTCAGGGGTTTCCGCATTGGCGCGCACCTTGAGTCGCCGGTGCTCGTCGGCCCAGGACAGCAGGATCTGGAAGTCCTCACTGCTGCTGGCTTCCGTCTTGGGCACATCGCCCAGCATGACCTCGCCGGCAGTGCCGTCGAGGGTGATGACATCGTCGCGGCGGATGACAACGCCGCCGGCCGTGGTCGCTGTGCCCGCGGCGTAGTCGATGCTGAGACCGCCGCAGCCAGTGATGGCACACACGCCCATGCCCCTCGCCACGACCGCTGCATGGGAGGTCATGCCGCCCAGTTCGGTCAGGATGCCGGCGGCAACTTTCATGCCGTGGATATCCTCGGGGGTGGTCTCCCGGCGCACCAGAATAACGCTCTTCCCGGTAGCTGCGACCTCTACTGCCTCCTCGGCCGAGAACACCACGCTGCCGGTGGCGCCGCCCGGACTGGCGGGCAGCCCCGTGGCGACGATCTCGGTCTTCTGTTCCGGATCCACCATCGGGTGGAGAAAGGACTCCACATGCTCCGGTGACACCCGCATCAGCGCTTCGCTCTCGGTAATCAGACCCTCGCGCACCATGTCCACGGCAATCTTTACCGAAGCCCGCCCGGTGCGCTTGCCGCTGCGGGTCTGCAGCATGTACAGCTTGCCCTCCTGCACCGTGAACTCAAGGTCCTGCATATCGCGGTAGTGCTTCTCCAGCTGCGCCTGGGTGCGAAACAGCTCGGCATAGACTTCGGGCAGGCGCTCCTGCAGGGCGGATACCGGCAGTGGCGTGCGCGTGCCGGCCACCACGTCCTCACCAGCGGCGTTGAACAGGAATTCACCGAAAAAGCTGTGCTCGCCGTTGGAGGGGTTGCGAGTGAATGCAACGCCCGAGCCGGAGGTGTCGCCGAAGTTGCCGAAGACCATCGCCTGCACATTAACCGCCGTGCCCAGGGTCTCGGGGATGTTGTTCATCTCCCGGTAGACATAGGCCCGGGGTGTATGCCAGGACAGGAACACCGCCTCCACTGCCAGCTTCAGCTGGACAAAAGGGTCCTCCGGGAAATCCACCAGGGTTTTGTAGATGCGGATAATCTCCTGCCAGTCCCCGGCGCTCATTTCCACATCATCGCGCTTGCCGTGAGCGGCCTTGTACTTTTCGATCTCGTGTTCAAACTGCTCGCCGTCGGCTTCCAGCACCACGTTGGCGAACATCTGGATAAAGCGGCGATAGCTGTCGTAGGCGAAGCGTGGATTGTCGGTCTTGCGCGCCAGACCGGCAGCGATCTCATCGTTCAGGCCGAGATTCAAAATGGTATTCATCATGCCCGGCATGGACACCGGTGCCCCCGAGCGCACGGAGAACAGCAGCGGGTTCTCCGGGTCGCCAAAGCGCGCCCCCATTTTCTTTTCCACCAGGTCCAGCGCCACCCGGTACTCCTGCTCCAGCAGGTGCGGTAGCTTGTTGCCGGCCTCGAAAAACTCGCGGCAGGTGGGTGTGGTAATGATGAAGCCGAAGGGTACGGGCAGCCCCAGTGCGGTCATTTCACAGAGATTGGCGCCTTTGCCGCCGAGCAGGTCGCGGTCGTCCTTGCTGCCCTCGTTGAATAGATATACGCGCTTGGCCATGGGCCCCCCGGGTCAGGTTGTGAGTTGCTGGCTTGAGAAGCGCGCGAGTATAGCGGAAAAGGGCGCAGGTCGGGAGCACCGCGGGCGACCCAGGTGCCGCTGGGGACTTGCTTCGTTCCCGTGGCGGCCTGATGGCCGCAGCGTCGCCCGGTGGATTGCTTCGTTCGCGTAGCGGCCCGATGGCCGCTGCGGTGTTCGGTGGAAGCTTCGTTTCCCTGGCGGCCTGACGGCCGCAGCGTCGCTCCCGGTCGGGAATAGCCTTTTTCTCCACTGCGGGCGCATGCGGCGCGCGTTCCCTTGGTGATCTTGCGCTGGCGTCTGGCCGCGCACGCTGCGAGCGGGCTTGGCATCCGGCATGGCTGGGGCAGGGTCGGGATGGCCTGTTCCCACTTGCAGGGCTGCGGACTGGCAGCCACTAAGCCGGGAAGGTGGTCGCACCGACGCCCTCCGAGTCCG
>NZ_JAVKCQ010000136.1:0-33433 GCF_040222615.1 Haliea sp. | reverse complement strand
GCTCCAGCACCAGCGCCAGCACCGCAAACTCCGGCAGATAATACAGCCCCTGGTATTTGATCCCGACCGCGATGCCGGCGAGGGCCGCTGCCAACAATGCGTAGCGGGCATCCCGATACTGATAGCGCAGGGCCAGGCTGGCGAAAGCTCCTGCCCAGAACGCCATGAGCCCGAGGTCGACATAGGCATTGTCATAGCCCCAGAGCCCGGTAAACACCACCAGCAAACCGGCCCCCAAACCCACTTTCCAGTCGAGGAAAAAACGCCCTGCGACAAAAGTGAGCGACGCCGCGAGCAGGCCGAAAAACATGTGCAACAGGTGCGTCAGCAGATCGCTGCCGACCAGCAGGGCGCCGCTGTAAAGCAGGTTCATATTGTAGGCGGACAGTGGATAGCGCAGCCATTCATTGACCGCCAGACTGCCCTGCTCTGCCCAGAAACGCGCATACGGCAGGTGGTACATCAATTCGTCCCACTCATGCGGGGTCTGCAGCGGCTTGCCCAGCAACGGCAGGAACAGCAGCAGCAGGGCCACCACTCCGCAGCGCTGGGCTGGCGTGGTCCCGCGCCAACGCGCGACGAGACCTTTACAGGCAGCGACAGTCCGGCCTGGCGAAGGGAACCGTGTCAGGGTCGCGACTGCCATGACCCAACCCGAAAGCACCAGGCCCAGGATCACCCCGGAGTTGAACACGCCCAAAACTCCGGCGAGGAACAGCAGCACGATCGCCACACCGGCGCCCGCGGTCACCTGCAGGCTCCAGCGGTACAGCGCCGGCAGCTGCGGATAGCTTGCCATCCAGCCCGCCAGCGGCCGCCCCAGGCCGAACACTGCCACGCCGAATACAGCGAGCAGGATGTAGTGGTACAGGACGAATGAAAAGACGGCGACCATCCCTGGCTCTCCTGGCTGTTATGGCCGAGTGCGAAGCGACGCCGACCAGCATACAAAAAAGGGCGCCGAAGCGCCCCTGTTTGTCCTGCGACGAGTGTTTACTCGTCGTCGGCGACTACCGCCACTGGCTCGGCGACGATGTCGTCCTCAAGCAACTCCTTGATGGACAGCTTGATACGACCGCGCTGATCCACATCCAGCACCTTCACCTGCACTTCCTGGCCTTCCTTCAGGTGATCGGATACGTTTTCCACTCGCTCGTTGGCGATCTGGGAAATGTGTACCAGGCCATCCTTGCCGGGCAGGATGTTGACGAAGGCGCCGAAGTCGACGATGCGCGCCACGGTGCCTTTGTAGATCGCACCGATCTCCGCTTCGGCAGTGATTTCCTCGATCATCGCCACCGCCTTGTCGCGCGCGATCTTGTCCTGACCGAAGACGCGGACAGTACCGTCATCATCGATGTCCACGGTGGCGCCAGAGGCCTCGGTGATGGAGCGGATGGTCGCGCCGCCCTTGCCAATGATGTCGCGGATCTTGTCGGAGTCGACTTTCAGGGTCAGCATGCTCGGCGCGTTGTCGGACATGACCTTGCGCGGCTCTGCCAGTACGGCGTTCATCTGGCCGAGGATGTGCAGGCGGGCCTGTTGGGCCTGCTGCAGGGCAATCTCCATGATCTGCTCGTTGATACCCTCGATCTTGATGTCCATCTGCAGGGCAGTCACGCCCTCGGCAGTACCGGCCACCTTGAAGTCCATGTCGCCGAGATGATCCTCGTCACCGAGGATGTCGGTGAGGACGGCAAACTGGTTGCCTTCCTTGACCAGGCCCATGGCGATACCGGCGACCGGTGCGCGCAGGGGAACCCCGGCGGCCATCATGGCCATGGAACCCACGCAGACGGAGGCCATGGAGCTGGAACCATTGGACTCGGTTATCTCCGACACCACGCGAATAGTGTAGGGAAACTCTTCCGTATTGGGCAGGACCGCTGCCAGGCCGCGGCGCGCCAGGCGCCCGTGACCCACTTCCCGACGACCGGTAAAACCGACCCGGCCAGCCTCGCCCACTGAGTAGGGAGGGAAGTTGTAGTGCAGCATGAAAGGATCGCGGCGCTCGCCTTCCAGGGCATCGATAATCTGTGCATCGCGGGTGGAACCCAGCGTTACCGCGCCGATGGCCTGGGTTTCGCCCCGGGTAAACAGCGCCGAGCCGTGAACCTTGGCCAGGATATCCACTTCGCAGGCTATCGGACGCACAGTGCGGGTGTCGCGACCGTCAATACGCGGCTCGCCTGCCAGAATACGCTTGCGCACCAGGTTTTTCTCGACCGCCTTGAACACGTCCTTGATCTCGTCTTCGACCGGGCCGCCCTCGACCGCCAGCGCAGCCACACAGGCCTTGCGGACTTCGGCCACGCGCTCATAGCGCTGGGCCTTGTCGGTGATACGGTAGGCTTCGCCGAGGTCGGACTTGACCTGGGCTTCCACAGCCGCGGTCAACTCCTGGTTTACGGCGGCCGGCTGCCAATCCCAACGCGGCTTGCCAGCTTCAGCACTCAGTTCCTTGATCGCCTGGATGACAACCTGCATTTCCTGGTGGGCGAACAGTACCGCACCCAGCATCTGGTCTTCAGACAGCTCCTTCGCCTCTGATTCAACCATCAACACGGCGTGCTCGGTGCCGGCGACGACCATGTCCAGCTTGCTGTCCTTGAGCTGGTCGTAGGTCGGGTTGAGGACATAGCCCGTGTTCTCGTTGAAGCCGACCCGGGCACCGCCGATAGGACCGTTGAACGGGCAGCCGGATATGGCCAGCGCCGCAGAGGTGCCGATCATAGCCGGGATATCGGGATCGATGTGCTTGTCTGCGGACATGACGGTACAGATAACCTGTACTTCGTTCATGAAACCGTTCGGGAACAGCGGGCGAATGGGGCGGTCGATCAGGCGCGAGGTCAGGGTCTCTTTCTCGCTGGGGCGGCCTTCACGCTTGAAGAAACCACCGGGGATCTTGCCAACCGCATAGGTCTTTTCCGTGTAGTGCACGGCCAGGGGGAAGAAGGGCTGGCCCGGCTTGGCACTTTTTTCTGCCACTACGGTGACCAGGACGGATGTGTTTTCGACGGTAACCAGAACCGCACCGCTTGCCTGCCTGGCAATACGACCCGTTTCCAGCGTGACTGTCTGGCCACCGTACTGGAATGTCTTTTTAACTGGATTCACATTCTTTCTCCAATGCTATATATGACTACCGGGGCGCAGGGCCCCGGTATGTGGTACCGCTTATCGACGCAGACCCAGTCGCTTGATCAGGTCGGCATAGCGCCCAACATTCTTGCGCTTGAGGTAATCCAGCAGCTTGCGGCGCTGGTTAACCATGCGGATCAGGCCGCGGCGTGAGTGGTGGTCATGCTTGTGGGCCTGGAAGTGGTCCTGCAGCTGGATAATGTTTGCTGTCAGCAACGCGACTTGTACTTCCGGGGATCCCGTATCACCCTCGCTGGTCTGGTACTCTTTGACGATCTCTGCTTTCTTTGCAGCTTCTAAAGCCATGTTGATTTCCTCTTGTGTAATCTGCCTGTGCCGCCACGCTGCTGTGCAGTCCGGCGGCAATCAAAAAAAGAGCCTGTCCGTGCAGATTTACAGACAGGTTCGCGTCACCTCCCGGTGACTATCAGGCGACGCGGCGCTACGCGCCCGTCGTCCAATATCTCGCCAATGCCCAGAAACTGTCCTGTTTCCAGGGCGACGCGCACCATACCACTGTGGGGCGCGTTTGGCACCAGAACCGGCTGGCCCTGGCGCAGATAGTAACCGCCTGACTCGGTGAGACGCACCATCGGCAATGCGTCCAGCGCCGTGTCCGCGGGCTGCAGCAGCGCATCCATCTGCGCCAGCTGCTCGTTGTCCTTCAGTGCCTCCAGGGTCTGCAGGCTGACGCCGTGCTCCAGCGCGAACGGCCCGGCCCGGGTTCGCCGCAAGGCGCTGACATAGGCACCGCAGCCCAGCGCGGCGCCGAGATCCTCGGCGATGGAGCGCACGTAGGTTCCCTTGCTGCACTCGAGGTAGACATCCACCTCCGCGCGCACCCCGGGCCGGAAGTCGCGCAGTTCCAGCACATGGACCCGCACCCGGCGCGATTTGCGCTCCACTTCCTGCCCTTTGCGCGCCAGCTTGTACAGCGGCTGGCCCTGGTGCTTGATCGCCGAGTACATCGACGGCACCTGGTCGATCTCGCCCCGGAACCCCGCCAGCGCGCTTTCCAGCTGCTCCCGGGAAACAGCACTGGCACCGGCACTGGCAATCACCTCGCCTTCGGCATCGCCGGTGCTCCGGCTCTCGCCGAGGACGAAGGTGCTGGCATAGGCCTTGTCGGCGTCCAGCAAGTACTGCGAAAACTTGGTCGCCTCGCCAAAGCACAGCGGCAATACGCCGGTAGCCAGCGGATCCAGGCTCCCGGTGTGTCCCGCCTTGGCGGCAAAGTATAGCCGCTTTACGCATTGCAGGGCCCTGTTGGAGCTCATCCCCGCGGGTTTGTCCAAAACCAGAATCCCGTCCAGCGCCCGGCCCTTGCGCTGCCGTGCCACTAGGTCTCCTCTCCGGGATCTTCTTCATTCGCGCGCAGCCCCAGCTCACGATCCGACTCGGCGGCCCGGCGAATGAGGTCCTCCATCTCCCGACCGCGGCCCACGCTGCTGTCGAAATAGAATCGCAACTGCGGCACGCTGCGCATATTGCTGTCCCGGGACAGCCGGCTGCGCAGAAAACCCGCCGCCTTGTTCAGAACCTCGGCTGCCTCCTTCGCCTCCTCGGCACAGTCGCTGCCCAGGCGCGTGAAATACACCTTTGCATAGCCGAGGTCGCGGCTGACATCGACACCGGTGATGCTCACCATGCCGATGCGCGGATCCCGCAGCTCCAGCTGGATCTGCTGGGCCAGTTCGCGCTGCAGATAGTCCGCAACGCGCTGGGTACGACTGTATTCCTTGGCCATGGCTGTGCCGCGCCTACAGGGTGCGGGCAAACTCCTTCACTTCGTAGACTTCGATCAGGTCGCCGGGCTTGACGTCATTGTAGTTCTTGACGCCGATACCGCACTCCGTGCCATTGCGCACTTCGCTGGCATCGTCCTTGAAGCGGCGCAGCGACTCCAGCTCACCCTGGTAAATCACCACGTTGTCGCGCAACACCCGTATGGGTCGCGAGCGATAGACCGTACCCTCGATCACCATGCAGCCGGCAATGGCGCCGAACTTGGGTGAGCGGAAGACGTCGCGCACTTCGGCGATACCCAGGATTTCCTCGCGCATTTCGGGCGCCAGCATCCCCGTGAGGGCCTGCTTGACATCGTCTATCAGGTCGTAGATCACGTTGTAGTAACGCAGGTCCACGCCTTCCTGCTCGACCAGGCGGCGGGCGGCGTTGTCCGCCCGCACGTTGAAGCCAAACACCACAGCGCCGGAGGTGATCGCCAGAGTGATATCGGTCTCGGCGATACCGCCCACGCCACCGGAGACAATGTTGACCTGCACCTCACTGTTGCCCAGATCCAGCAGCGCGGTCTGGATGGCTTCCAGGGAGCCGCGGACGTCGGCCTTGACCACCACGTTCAGGGTTTTCTTCTCGCCCGCGGTCATGCTTTCGAACATGTTGTCCAGCTTGGCAGCCTGCTGCCGCTGCAATCGGGTGTCGCGGGTCTTGTCCTGACGGAACTGGGCAATTTCACGGGCACGCTTCTCGCTCTCGACAACCGCAAACAGGTCGCCCGCATCCGGGGTACCGTCAAGGCCGAGGATTTCCACCGGGATACTTGGCCCGGCCTCGCTGATGGACTGGCCGTTCTCGTCCAGCATGGCGCGCACGCGACCATATTGCAGGCCCGCCAGCACGATATCGCCCTGGCGCAGTGTCCCGCTCTGGATCAGCAGCGAGGCCACCGGACCGCGGCCCTTGTCCAGGCGCGATTCGATCACGATGCCCTGGGCAGGCACGTCGCGGGGCGCCTTCAGCTCCAGCACTTCCGCCTGCAGCAATACCGCATCCAGCAGGTCATCGACGCCATCGCCGGTGTGGGCAGACACTTCGATGAACTGGGTGTCGCCGCCCCAGTCCTCGGGGATCACATCCTTGGCGGCAAGCTCGCTCTTGACCCGATCCGGGTCCGCGCCTTCCTTGTCCATCTTGTTGATCGCCACGATCAACGGCACTTTGGCGGCGCGCGCGTGCTGCACGGCTTCTTCCGTCTGCGGCATGACGCCGTCATCGGCGGCCACCACCAGGATCACGATGTCCGTGCTCTTGGCGCCGCGGGCACGCATGGCGGTAAACGCTGCGTGACCGGGGGTATCGAGGAAGGAAATCATGCCGTGGCCGGTTTCCACATGGTAGGCGCCGATGTGCTGGGTAATGCCACCCGCCTCACCGGAGGCCACCTTGGCCTTGCGGATGTAGTCCAGCAGCGAAGTCTTGCCGTGGTCGACGTGCCCCATGACAGTGACCACCGGCGCGCGGGGCTCCGGCGTACCCTCGTGCTGGGACAGGGTTTCCTCCAGGCCTTCCTCCAGCGCGTCCGCACTGATCAGCTTGGGCTTGTGGCCCATTTCTTCGACCACGAGGATGGCCGTGTCCTGATCGATCATCTGGTTGATATTGGCCATCACACCAAGCTTCATCAGCTCCTTGATGACTTCGCCAGCCTTGACTGACATCTGCTGGGCGAGCCCGCCAACGGAGGTCATGTCGGCCAGTTCGACTTCGTACACTTTCTTTTCAGTCGGCATTTCGAACCCATGCTTGGAATGTTCGGCGTGGGAAGAACCACGCATCTTCTTGCGCCCGCCACGGCGGCGCATCATGCCGGATTCGGCTGCTTCCAGATCGTTCAGGGACAGGTTGTGTCCGCGCTGCTTGCCGCGCCCACCCGGGGCGTTGCGATCGATCCGGCCCTTGGCAGCCTTCTTGCGCTGCTCCTCGGTTTGTACCGGCGCCGGGGCATCGTGCAGGCGCTTGGGCTGCTTGCGCGCGGCGGCTTCTTTCTCGCGCTCGACCTTGGCCGCAGCTTCCGCCTGCGCGCGATCTTCTTCCGCCTTGCGTGCTTCCAGCGCGGCCTTGCGGGCTTCGGCTTCCGCCGCCTCGCGGGCCATGCGGCGCACCATGGCGCGCTGGCGCAGCACTTCCGGATCCAGGTCTTTCTCGTCTTCCGGTTCGATGTCCAGCTCCGGCTCAGGCTCGGGCACCACCACTGCGGCCGCCGCAGCGGCTGCAGCGGCTTCGCGTTCCGCCGCCTCCCTGGCCTCGGCAGCGGCCGTGGCTTCTGCCGCGGCCTGGGCCTCAGCTTCGCGCGCGGCCGCTTCAGCGGCGGCAACATCCTGCATCTCGGACTCGGCGTCCGATGCATCGCGTTTCACGTAGGTGCGTTTCTTGCGCACTTCGACGTTGACCGTCTTCCGGCCCTGGGAGCCGGTAGTGCGCAGGGTACTGATCGTCTTCCGCTTCAGCGTGATTCGCTTGGGCGCAGCATCCGACTCACCGTGGCTGCGCTTCAGGTAGGCCAGCAGGGTCTGCTTGTCTTCTTCTGACACGGCTTCGCCGGCAGCCCCGTGCGGCAGCCCCGCTTCCTTCATCTGCGTCAGCAGACGGTCCACGGGCGCTCCCACTGTCTCTGCGAGTTGCTGTACTGTCACTTGCGCCATGCAATATTCTCCTTAATCCCGTGAAGCCCTGATGCCCTGAGGTTGTGTATCCAGATCTCGCTGGCCTACTCGCTCTCCTCGGCAAACCAGGGTGCGCGCGCTGTCATGATCAGCTCACCGGCACGCTCCTCGGTCATATCCGGAATATCCATCAGGTCATCGACGCCCAGCTCCGCCAGGTCTTCCATGGTAATCACATCACGGCTGGCCAACACATACGCCAGGTGACGGTCCATGCCATCCATTTCCAGCAAATCCTGGGCAGGCTCTTTGGCGCCGAGCTGCTCTTCGGACGCGATTGCCTGGGTCAGCAGCGCGTCCTTGGCGCGGGCGCGCAATTCCTCGGCGATATCCTCGTCAAAGCCCTCAATTGCAGTCATTTCTTCCAGCGGTACGTAGGCAACTTCCTCCAGCGTGGTGAAGCCCTCCTCGACGAGGATCTCCGCCACCTCGTCGTCGATATCGAGTTGTTCGATGAACATCTGGATGACTTCGCCGGCCTCGGCGTCGTGCTTCTCGGCCGCCTCGTCCGTGCTCATCACATTGATGGTCCAACCGGTAAGCTCGCTGGCCAGGCGCACGTTCTGGCCCGAGCGGCCAATCGCCTGGGCCAGATTGTCCGCAGCTACCGCCACTTCCATGGTGTTGCTGTCCTCGTCCACGACAATGGACTCAACCTCTGCCGGTGACATGGCGTTGATGACCAGCTGGGCCGGGTTGTCGTCCCAGAGGATGATGTCCACGCGTTCATTGTCCAGCTCGTTGGAGACTGCCTGCACCCGCGAACCACGCATACCAACGCAGGCGCCCACCGGGTCAATACGCTGGTCGTTGGTTTTCACAGCAATCTTGGCGCGCGAGCCCGGATCCCGGGCCGCCGCGCGGATCTGGATCACCTCTTCGGCGATCTCCGGCACTTCGATCTTGAACAGCTCGATCAGCATCTCCGGGCAGGAGCGGCTCAGCATCAACTGCGGGCCGCGGGTCTCGGTGCTGATTTCCTGGAGGATGGCGCGCACGCGGTCATTGACCCTGAAAGTTTCGCGACCGACGAGCTGGTCGCGGGGCAGCAGGCCCTCGGCATTGCTGCCGAGATCGACGATCACGTTGTCGCGGGTAACCTTCTTGACCGTGCCGGCAACCAGCTCGCCGACCCGGTGCCGGTACTGCTCCACGACCTGGGCGCGCTCGGCGTCCCGCACCCGCTGCACAATAACCTGCTTCGCAGTCTGGGCCGCGATGCGACCAAAACCGACATTGTCTACCGCTTCCTCGAAAACATCGCCGGGCTTGAGACCGGGGTCCTTCTCGATAGCCTCCTCAGTGGTGAACTGGGTGCCCAGCAATGCCATTTCGTCATCGGGCACCACCAGCCAACGACGCTTCGTCACGTAGTCGCCGGTTTTGCGGTCAATCGTGACCTCAATATCGGCGTCCTCGTCGTAGCGTTTCTTGGTCGCTGTCGCCAACGCCAGCTCGATCGCCTCGAAAATGATGTCCTCGGACACCCCTTTCTCGTTGGAGACGGCCTCAGCCACCATCAGGATCTCTTTATTCATTCGTAGCCTCGCCAGTTACACTGACCGCACCCTCGATGCGGGGATGAATTCGCGCCTTGTCGACAGCGCTGTAGGGCAGCAGGTACTCGTGGTCGTCAATCCGCACCACAACGTCCTCACCCTCAATACCTTGCAACACGCCCTTGAAATTGCGTCGCCCCTCAAAGGGCCTGCGCAGGCGCAGCTCAACCACCTCCCCGGCAAACGCGGGAAACTGGTCCAGCCGGAACAACAGCCGATCCATGCCGGGCGAGGACACTTCGAGCGTGTACTCGCCGGTAATCGGATCCTCGACATCGAGCACTGCACTGACCTGGCCGCTTACCCTGGCGCAGTCGTCCACGCTGATTCCCGCCTCCGCATCAATATAGATGCGCAGCACGCTGTGCTTGCCCTGTGACAGGTACTCGATACCCCAGAGCTCAAAGCCCAGGGCTGCCACTGTAGGCTCCAGCAGCTCAAGCAATTCCTGTTGTTTGGTCGCCAATCCGACTCCATTCACGTCACAAACTTTTCTGCGGTTCTTGAAAAAGCCCGCGCGGGGCTTTTTCTTCAAAACCCCGAACAATCCCTTCCGGGCTTTTTTCGCAGATACGAAAAAGCCCCATGAAGGGGCTTTCGCGAAACGTGCCGCCAATTCGGAGCGGACGACACGTGTGTTGGTAGCGGGGGCCGGATTTGAACCGACGACCTTCGGGTTATGAGCCCGACGAGCTACCAGGCTGCTCCACCCCGCATCAAAACTTCCTCGACATGAAGGCCCCTTGGCACTTCACACTGAACCGAACCAACTTAACCAGCCCAAATTCGAGGCTGTGCATTATAGGTACCGGCTTCTGCCCGGTCAACTCCTGCAACGCGGAAAAACACTTTATTTACCCGCGGCGACTCCCCACCCGGGCGCGGGGCGGCCTACAGCTGCCGCACCTCCTGATCGATGGCCCCAAACAGGCTGCCGCCGTCCCCGTCCAGCATCTCCAGCCGCACCCTGTCGCCAAACTGCATGAAGGGCGTCACCGGCTTGCCGTCGCGAATCGTCTCGATCATGCGGATTTCGGCGATGCAGCTGTAGCCCAGGCCGCCGTCGGCCACCGGCCGCCCGGGGGACCCGTCTGCATCCTTGTTGGAAACCGTGCCGGAACCGATGATGGTACCGGCGCCCAGGGGGCGGGACTTCGCCGCGTGGGCGATCAGGGTCGGGAAGTCGAAGGTCATGTCGATCCCGGCATTGGCCTTGCCAAACAGCGTGCCGTTATAACTGACCTGCAGGGGCAGGTGCAGCCGCCCACCGTCCCAGGCCTCGCCCAGCTCGTCCGGAGTCAGGCAGACCGGGCTGAAGGCGCTGGACGGCTTCGACTGGAAGAAGCCAAAGCCCTTGCCCAGCTCCGCCGGTATCAGGTTGCGCAGGGAGACATCGTTGACCAGCATCAGCAGGCGAATCGCCGCTGCCGCCTGCTTCGGGCTCGCCCCCATGGGCACATCACCGGTAATCACCGCGATCTCGCCCTCGAAATCGATGCCCCAGGCACTGTCTGCCATGACGATAGGGTCGCGGGGACCCAGGAAGCTGTCCGAGCCGCCCTGGTACATCAGCGGGTCGGTCCAGAAACTTTCGGGCATCTCCGCACCCCGGGCCTTGCGTACCAGCTCCACGTGATTCACATAGGCAGAGCCATCGGCCCACTGGAAGGCGCGGGGCAGGGGCGAGGCGCAGTCTTCCTCGCTGAAGGGCTCGCCGGCACCGGCGGCCAGCTGCTCCGCCAGGGATGCCAGCCCCGGCCGGTGACGATCCCAGTCATCCAGGGCCTGCTGCAGGGTCATTCCCGCCCGCAGGCAGCGCTGCAGATCCGTCGATACGACCACCAGAGCGCCGTCGCGCCCGTGCTTGAGCGATGCGAGTTTCATGCGGCGCCTCCTGTGTCCCGTTTCTCTACACCCATCGTGGATACAACCCTGTAACTACTCATATGCCTTCCTCTATTCTGTCGGGGTATCACCCAGCACGCCGCGCGCCACCTGGTCCCGCTCTATCGATTCAAACAGGGCCTTGAAATTGCCCTCGCCGAAGCCATCGTCGTCCTTGCGCTGGATAAACTCAAAGAACACCGGGCCCAGCAGGTTGGCGGAGAATATTTGCAGCAACAAGCGCGGGGGACCGCCCTCGGTGCTGCCATCCAGCAGGATCCCGCGGGACTGCAGTTCCGCCACCGGTTCCCCGTGCCCGGGAAGACGCTCCTCCAGCATGTCGTAGTAAGTAGAGGGCGGCGCAGGCATAAAGGTCATACCTGCGTTCTTGAGCCGATCATAACAAACGAGGATATCATCACAGGCGAGCGCAATGTGCTGGATGCCCTCGCCGTTGTAGGCCATCAGGAACTCCTCGATCTGGCCGCCGCCCTTGGCCTCTTCGTTGAGGGGGATGCGGATCTTGCCGTCCGGGGCGGTCATGGCCTTGGACAACAGCCCCGTGTACTCGCCCTTGATGTCGAAATAACGGATCTCACGGAAGTTGAACAGCTCTTCATAGTACCTGGCCCAGAAGCCCATGCGGCCGCGGTAGACGTTGTGGGTGAGGTGATCCAGGGTGTGGAAGCCGAGCCCGGCGGGTTTGCGCTCCACCCCTTCCAGCCAGTGGAAATCGATATCGTAAATGCTCTGGCCTTCCTGGTAGCGATCTATCAGGTACAGGGTCGCGCCACCAATGCCCTTGATCGCCGGCAACCGCAGTTCCATGGGGCCGGTCTCCACATGCACAGGCTGGGCACCCCGCTCCAGGGCCCGGTTGTAGGCCAGGGTGGCGTCCTTGACCCGGAACGCCATACCACAGGCGGAAGGACCATGCTCGCGACCGTAGTACCAGGCGTGACTGTGAGGCTCGTAGTTGGTAACGAAGTTGACATCGCCCTGGCGCCAGAGAGCAACATCCTTGGTGCGGTGAACCGCGACGCGGGTGAATCCCATCGCTTCGAAAACCGGCTCCAGAATACCCCGCTCTGGCGCCGTGAATTCCACGAACTCGAAGCCGTCCAGGCCCATGGGGTTTGCAATCAGGTCAGCCACTGGCCACCTCCTCTGTCGGGTTATGCTGCTCGCGAATGACCGGCGGCAGCGGGGAGGGGTGAGTATAGTCGCCAGCCAAAAGTGGTTTCAAGTGAAACCATATTAAAATTTCGCCCTGGAGCCCTGGCTCTCAGGGAGCGCGGTACCGGTAATAGCTGTCAATGTCCGTCTTCAGGACGATGCCCGTACTGCGCGCACTGCCGTAGATCGAGCGCTGGCGCACATACAGGGCCTCTGCCTGGCTGCTCTCCAACAGGTTCAGCGCCTCCTCCAGCGTGGCCTGGAAGGACACCGGCGCCACGTCGCGGCGCTTGGCGGGAATGTCCAGCAAATCAATGGCCGTCGCCGGCATCTCAGCCTCGCCACCATCCCCCGGCGGTTCTGTTTCCTCCAGGTAGCGAACCAGATCGGCGGTCAGCATCAGTGCGACCGGGGCCCCGCTGCTGCCCGTGATCAGCAGCCACTTGGGCTTCGCGGCCAGCACCCGGGCTACCGCCTCCCTGTCCAGCTGGCGCGGCACCGATTGCATGCTCAGCTCCATGATCGCGGGCACCGCCACCCGACGCAGGGCCTGGGTAACCGGCGAGCTCTGGTAGCTGAAGCCCTGGGTCTTGAGGACCGACAGGAACACCGATTTCTTGCCGAATACTTCACTGGTGACCAGGCTGGCGACGGTGATGGCGAGCATGCCGGGGAGAATGATTTTGGGGTTGTGAGTCAGCTCCAGCAGCGCCATCAACGCCGCCAGCGGCGCCTGCAGGACCGCCCCCATCATCGCCCCCATGCCCAGCATGGCGTAGAAACCGACGGATGATGCCCCCTCCGGCACATACCAGGCGCCCACCAGACCCATCGCTCCCCCCAGCGCCGCCCCGGTCACCAGGGTCGGCCCAATAATGCTGCTCGGCATGCCCAGCCCCACCGTGACTCCGGTCACCAGCAGTTTCGCAACACCCACCAGCAACAACGTGGACAGAGCGATTTGGCCGTGGAATGTCCGGTTCACCGTGTCGTAGCCGATCCCCATCACCTCCGGCACCAGCAGCGCGAACGGCACCGCAAAGCACCCGGCGAGCAGCAGGCGCAGGAACACCGGGCGGCTTTCGTAACGGCTCAGGCTATCAACCAGATGGATGAAGCCGGCGGCAGCCACGCCGATAACGGCGGCGATCACCAGAATCCAGGGCAGCTCCCAGAGAGAGTACATGGTCAGCAGCGGCACCTGGAATGCGGGATCCGCTCCATACACCGCCTGGGTGAGCACCCCGGCGCTGACCGCAGCGAGGATGACCGGGGTAAACACCGCAATGGTGTACTCCATCATCACCACTTCCATGGCGAAGATCACGCCGGCGATAGGCGTGTTGAAGGACGCGGAAATGGCACCGGCAACGCCGCAGGCCACCAGCGTGCGGATACTGTTGTTGGGGAGGCGCATCCACTGCCCCATCAGGCTGGAAACAGCTGCGCCCAGATGCACGGCGGGGCCCTCCCGCCCGGCGGACTGCCCACTAATGACAGTGCCCACCCCTACCGCGAACTGGACCAGCGCACCGCGCAAGGTCATGTAGCCCTGGTGATAGTTAAGCCGGTGCATGACATTGGCTACGCCAACCCGGCGGTCAGCGGCGCCCAGCCTGGCAAGGAACAGGCCGAGTACCACCGCCCCGGCAAGCGGCAACAGGGCCCGGGCCAGGGCGCCCAGCTGCTCAAACGCCTCGCTGTCACCAGCGGGCAGAAAACAGCCGAGTGGCCATTCAATGGCGGCGCGAAACACCAGGATGACAGCGCCGGTAAGCAGACCCGACAGCAAACCGAGGATGGCGAGCTGCAGCAAGGCATCGCCGCGCGACAGCCGGCCGCTGAAGCGTGTGCTCCATTTCTCCTTGCGCAGACCGCTCACCGGCCCGCGCCCGCCACGGCGCAGACAGCGCGGGAAACCGTAGCCGTCAGGGCTGCCGCCACTGCAGAACAGGCCATCTGTTCACACTCCCCAGGACATCGACCCGTGAGCATACGATGCCGACTTCGCCAAACCAAGGGTTCACGCTGCCTTGCGGGACAAAACAGGGAGGATATAAGCAATAAATGCAGAGCCCTTCATTTCTGCCTCCCGGCAAGTTAGATTGTCGACTCCGGGGCGTAGCAACAGGAGCAAACGCGGTGGGCAACAAGATCGTGGTCAAGAAACCACTGGTGATTCTTCACGGCGATGAAATGGCGCAAATTGCCTTCGAGAAAATACTCGAGCAGTTCGTCACATCACGCCTGCAGATTGATCTGGTAGAGGTGGATCTGTCAGCGGAGAAGCGGCTGACCAGCAACGGCCAGGTGGTGCTCGATGCGATCCAGGCGCTACGGCAGCACGGCATCGGCGTCAAGAATGCAGGCATGACGGTGAACCGCAGTCAGCTCAACGAGTTGCTCGGCAAACACCCCGATATCAAGGAGGCTTCGCTGCACAAGCTGGCCACCAAATCACCCAACGGAGCCATTCGCAAAGGCATTGGCGGCAATATCACGCGCGAGGATATCGAGTTCCGCAACCTCAGGAGCGTGCGGCCAGATTGGAAAAATCGCGACATCGAAGTGGACACCATGCACAGCGGCGGCCTGGACTTCAGCTACAGCGAGCTGTCCAATGCCACGGGGGTTGCCAAAGTGGTCTTTGTGGGCAGCAGCGGCGATCCTGTGGAACTGCATCGCCGGACCCTGAAAAAAGGTGACCCGTGGATGCTGGCGACCAACTGCATAGAAGAGGTGCGGGCCTGGGCACACCGCTTTTTCCAGCGAGCCCTGGATGAGCGGCGGGACATCTACCTGGGCCTGAAGGATACAGTGGTCCCCGGTTACGACGGCGTAATGCGTGCCGCCATAGAGCAGATCTATGAGCGTGACTACAAGGACAGGGTGGCCGCCGCCGGACTTTCCTATCACTACGAACTCATCGACGCCCAGGCGGCGCGTATTGTTTCCAACCCTCCGCAACGGGCGCTGTGGGGTGTACCGGACAACGTCGTGGGCATGAAGCTGTTCAAGCTGGTGCAGCAGCTCAAGCACTATGGCCTGTCCGAGCGCAAGGCGCACGTTTCCATCTCCAGAATGAGCGCCGGAGGGGGAGACCAGTATGGGAGCTACAACCTGCCAGCACCGGAAGACGGTATTATCAAAGTCATCGTCGATGGTGAGGAAAAGCACGCTCGCACTGTCAAAGCCAGCGACCCCATTCTTTTCATGTCGAATGATCGCGAAGCCATCAAGGACTGGGTGAAGCAGGTTTTCGGCGATGCGGTGGTCAACAAAAAGGAAATTTACTTCGGATTGAAGCGGGAATTCATCAACTACGACGAGGTCTACAGCTCTATCATTCTGGAGATACGCAAGGAACTGGCGGACCTGGATACACCGCCGCCATCCTTCATGATCATGCGCCCGTCGCGGCAACTGAGCAAAATGATCTGCGACCCACCACGCTGGGGACTGTATCCAGCGCAGAATCTTGACGGCGATATCTTTTCCGACATATCCGCAGCGCTGGGTGGCAGCCTCGCCACCGCCAGCTCGGTGATCGAAAGCAAGGACGGTACGATGCTTTACGAGGCGCCGCACGGCACGGCGCACGACCTGTATCTGCGCTACCTCGAGACAGGCGGTAAAGAGGCCAACTTCAATTCTTCTGCCCTGATTTTCGCCGTGGCGAACGCGCTGGAAGAAATGGCCCGGCGGGAGGACAATCCGCCGCTCGCGGACTACGCGAAGAACCTCAAGACTGCACTGATAGAAACGGTCGCGCAGGGAACCATCACTGGCGATCTCAAGGGCAAGACCACCAATCCGGAAGCTGAAACGGTGGTGGATATGTATGGCTTCCTCGATGCGGTGGAGGCGAATCTGGCGGCGTGACAGGCCGGCACCACATGAAAACCCGCGCTTTCACGCGGTTTGCGGCGCGCCTTGCTGACCGCGGATCAGCTGGCCGGGGAGTGCCCCCGTCGCCTGCCCGTTGCGATAGACCGGCACGCCGTTGACCAGCGTCGCCACGTAGCCCTCGGCGCGCTGCACAAGGCGCCGCCCGCCACTGGGCAGGTCATAGGTGATTTCAGGCACGCGCAGGGCCAGGCGGTCAAAGTCAATCACGTTGATATCGGCCTTGTAGCCCGGCGCCAGTAGCCCCCTGTCCTCAAGGCCCATGGTGAGAGCGGTTGCGCGGCTCAAGCGATGCACCAGCTCCGGCAGGGCAATGCGCCCGGTGGGACGATCCCGGCCCCAGTGGGTCAGGGCAAAGGTGGAATAACTGCCGTCGCAGATAGTGGACGAATGCGCACCACCGTCGCCGAGCCCGGGCAGCACATCGGGGTGTCGCAGTATCTCTCCCACCGCATCCAGGCTGCCATCGGCATAATTGGCCATGGCCAGGTACAGCACCGTGCCGCGCTCACCCTCTACCATCAGGTCGTAGGCGAGCTCAGCCGCGCTGCAACCCTGCGCCTGTGCGCGACCGGCAATACTCTGCTCCCAGGGCTGCTCGTAATCAGGCGGATCACCCAGCTGGAACATATAATCGAAGTCGCGCACCATTCGGCCCAGCACCAGGGCCGGATCCGGGTCCGTGGGCTCCGCCAGGATACGGGCACGGCGTCCAGGGTCGCGCAGCGCCTCCAGGCGCCTGGCCAGGGGCAAATCGGCGACCTCACGATAAGCCTCGGTGGTGTAGAACGGATTGAGAGTCAGCTCAACGCCGAGCATCATGCCGATCGCCCGGGGCATCACCTGGCCCTTGATGGTGATTCCCGCCGCATTGGCCTCCTCCAGGCCCCGCAGCAGTTGCGGCCAGATCTGTGGCCCGCTGTTGCCGGTTCCCATGGAGAAGGTCAGCGGCCGCCCGGAGGCCTCCGCAAGTTGCCGCAGCACCGTGACGTCCTTGCCGGGCAGGTGTACATCTTCGACGATCTGGAACACGCCCTTGCCCGCCTTGCGCAGGGTGCGAGCCAATGCCAGCAGCTCTTCATTGGTCGCGTCCAGCGTGGGGATGGGCGTACCATCGCTGGCACGGTGGAACAGCGTACGCGAGGTCCCAATGCCCATGGCACCGGCCTCCAGCGCCTCCTCCAGCAATTCACACATACGCTCGATGTCCTCGGCCGTGGCAGGCTCGCGCCGTGCTCCGCGCTCCCCCATGACATAGACACGCAGCGCGGCGTGCGGCAGATAGCCGCCCACATCCATGTCGTAGCGTCGGCTGGCCAGGACCTCCAGGTATTCCGGAAAGCTCTCCCAGTTCCAGGACAAACCCTCCGCCAACACCGGAAACGGAATATCTTCCACGCCATCCATCAGGCGGATCAGCGTATCGTGATCCTGCGGTCGGCACGGCGCAAAGCCCACCCCGCAGTTGCCCATGATCGCGGTGGTCACCCCGTGGCTGGACGACGGCTGCAGGCGGTTCTCCCAGGTCACATGGCCGTCGTAATGCGTGTGCACGTCCACGAATCCCGGCGTCACCAGCAGGCCCCGCGCATCGATTTCTTCCCGCCCTGCAGGCAGGTCGCGACCGAGTGCGACAATGACGCCGTTTGCTACCGCCACATCCACTGCCCGGGGCGCACCACCGCTGCCATCCAGTACGCTGCCTCCGCGGATTACCAGGTCATAAGAACTCATGCGCTTCGTGCCTCTTCATCGTCCAGGCTGCGAGCCATTATTGCGCTGCCACGTATCTCACTGCACTGTGCGACACGTGTCTCAACTACCGGGTGCCTTGAGTGCCCGGGCCGCTTCCAGCCAGGGACACGAATAATTTGAGGGTAGCAATTTCCCGGCCCCTGGGCAGGCGACAAAAATATCGCCTGGCCGGGGCCGGGATTGATCAGAAGGTATACTGCGCTTCCAGCCCGTAGGTGCGGGGGTTCCCGAAGAAGCTCACCGTGAACGGGCCGAAGGGTACTGTATTCACACGGTACTCTTCATCCAGCAGATTCTTGCCCCACAGCGCCACCTGCAGCTGGTTGTCGCCCACCGGGATATTGATCAGGGTCAGGCGGCCGTTCAGCGTACCGTAACCGTCAATATCCGATACCGCTTTCTGTTCCGGCTTCACGTACGGGGTGTACTCGTCGTTGTAGCTGTAGTCCAGACGCCCGATCAGTTCACCGTACTCACCGCGCGCCATGGTGTACTCGACACTCAGGTTGACCGTGTTCTCCGGCGTATACTGGGTGAAGCGATCATCGGACACGTCAACGGTTTCGCCCAGTACCGGGTCGAACTCAAGAAACTCGGTAAACTCGGAATCGAGGTAACCATAGTTGGCGCTCAGCGTGAGGTCGGCTGAAGGCATATATACCACTTCCAGCTCAGCACCCTGCTTTACCGACTGACCCGCGTTCTCAATCACCGAGGCAACACCGCCGTCACGGGGTATGAACACTGACAGCTGGATATCCGACTCGTCGTTATAGAAAACCGCCCCGTTCAACTGCAGCGTGTTGTCCAGCCAGCGGCTCTTGAAACCAATTTCGTAGGAATCGATTTCTTCCGGGTCGAAGCCGACATTGAAGTCTTCAATACTGCCCGCCTCGCCATTGAAACCACCGGCTTTCCAGCCCTTGGCGTACTTGGCATAGGCATTGAACTCGTCGGTGAACTCGTAGCTGAAGATCAACGTGGGCGCCACATTGTTGTAATCGTCGGTGTTTTCGCCGGCGAAGGGCGGATTGTCATTCGGATGGTCGATGTAGACGGTTTTCTCTTCCTCGGTCCAGCGAATACCGGCAGTGATGGTGAGGCGATCATCCAGCACCGGTGGGCGCCAGTCGGCCTGGCCGTAAATGGCAAACTGGTCTGACTCCAGGCCGTAGGCGTTGCGAGAAAGCAGCGGACCGAAAAACGAGTTCAAAGGCTGCAGCGGGTTGTACACATCCGCGTCTTCCTCGAAGTAGTACAGGCCCATGACATAGTTTACCCGCTCATGGGAGCCGGTAAGCTGCACTTCATGCGATTGCTGCGTGTACTCTTCGTTGATCGCCGAATGAAAAAGGGAAAACGGCGTGCCGTCGTTGTCCAGGCTCTGGGCAAAGCTCAGGTCACGGTGATTGTAGACATACTTGACCGAGGCATCCCCGAGAATTCCGGCGCTGCCCAGATCGTAATCCACGGTCAGCGTATTGCTGGTGGAATCGAACTCCTCATAGACATCTGCGTCAATGCTGTTGGCCTCGAGATTATCCGTCTCACTGGTCAGAAACTGGGCGAGATCCCCGGGAAGCGGGAAGCCGAACACCAGGCTGGTGGGATCAAAGCTGGTGAACTGAGGCTTGCCGGGGGTGTTTTCGACATCGACTTCATCCAGTGAGTATCTCACTGAAAAACGGTCACTCACGTCCCACAGCAGGTCCAGGCGGGCCACGGTGCTGGAAGCGGCATTCTGCTCATCCTCGGCACCGGGCGGGTTGGCCGGTATCGGCTGGCCGGTAAAGGGGTGGGTAATGGTCGTGCCGGGGGCAGCCGGGACATTGTGGTAAAAACCATCGCGATCATCCCAGGAAAGACTGACACGGCTCTTCAGGTTGCCGGCGCCTCCCAGATCCAGCTGTGGCAGGTTCAGGCTGCCGTCGAGCTCGGTATACCCGAAATTGCCCACGCTCGCACGCAGGCGGCCGCCCAGCTCCCCGGTGGGCTTCTGGGTAACCACGTTAACCGCACCGCCCGAAGTGTTGCGCCCGAACAGCGTGCCCTGGGGGCCGCGCAGTATTTCAATACGCTCCACTTCGGCCAGCTTGAACACGTTGCCGGAAAATTTGCCAACATAGGCGCCATCGAGGTAGATACCGACGGTGGGCTCCCAGTAAATACCGGGGTTGGAGGTCACCGAGCCGCGAATGGCCACCGTCGCCTTGGCCGTGTTGGAAGGCAGCGGGGCCACTTTCACGTTGGGTGCGATGGTGCCGAGGTCGACCAGGTCGCGAATACCGCGCTGCTCCAGCTCATACTGGCCAAACGCTGTAATCGCGATTGGCGCATCCTGCAGCGACTGTTCACGTTTCTGGGCGGTTACCACCACTTCCTCAAGCCCCTGGGCATGGGCCTGACCAGCCGCCAGGACAGCGGCGGCCAGTAGCAGCTTCGGGAAATGATGGTGCGCGGGTTTGGATGCAAAGCTCTTCATAAAGACGATCCCTTTATTATCGAAGTGTTGATTGCCAACAATGGAGATCGCCTCACCCTATACCTTTACCGCGGTAACGGCATACCTCAAATGCGGTAGGGTGCCGGCCCTTTTTCATGGATTGGAACACTGTCAAAACGTCGGGGGCTAGGCCTTCAGGGCAGGCCGGTTTCCTCGTGGATGGGCAGCGCGTCCATGTCGGCGCGCAGGCCAAAACCTGTCGTCAAGGCTTTCAATTCAGCACAAAATGCGGGCCACGGACGCGGCGGCGCGCAGGCAGCAAGAACCGGTTCACCGCAGTGCCGCAGCCAGGGCGTTTAAAAACAGGTATTCGTCCACCGCGTCCTTGCCCACTGGCTTCGGTTGCGCGCTCCACATGGCCACAACCAGGTTGTCATCGGGATGCACATAGATAAACTGGCCGAATATGCCAATGGCGGCGTAGGCCCCCTCGTCCAGCAGCCACCACATGTAGCCGTAGTCGACCAGCTCACCGCCGATGGTGGGCCAGGCTGTCGCCTCTTGCACCCAGCCCGGCGGCAGAATGGACTCGCCGTCGATCTCGCCATTGTGGAGCATGAACAGGCCGAACCGGGCGTAGTCCCGCAGGGTTGCCGACAGGCCGCTGCCGCCGATTTCCTGCCCGCCCGGTGCGTCCAGCCACCAGCTGGCGTCGGACTCCATCCCGAATGGCCCCCAGATCTTCCGCGACAGGTAGTCCGCAACACTCTCTCCGGTGGCGGCATTCACCAGTGCACCCACCACCGAGGTTTCCCCGGTACTGTAGTTCCAGCGGCTACCAGGGGGAGCCGCGCGCTCCAGCCCCGCCATGAGTTCAAGAATGGCGCCGGGTTGCTGGCTGATCTGGGCCTCCAGCATGGCCCTGCGGTCGGACACCGGATCGGTATAGGTTTCGTTCCAAGCCACCCCCGACGCCATTTGCAACAGTTGGCGGACACTCACGCCGTCGTACGCGGAACCGGCAAACTGCGGCAGATAGCGTGTCAGCGGGTCGTCCACGCTGGCGATATAGCCATCCTGGATCGCGACACCCACCAGGGTGGCGGTGATCGACTTCACCACCGACATCGACATCCAGCGCGTGTGCTCGTCGTTGCCCAGCGCATACTGCTCGAAGACAACCTCGCCCTCTTTGATCACCAGCAAGCCCGCCACGCGGTTCAACGCCATGAAATCGTAGAGGTCATAGGTACTGCCGCGGGACTGAAACCGGAAATTCTGTAGCCGCCGGTCACTTTCCGGCAGGGGCAACGGCGAGCTGCCAGCCTTCACAGTGCGGGTGGCGAACAGGCGGTCTATATTGCGGAAAGTATTGACCTGCAGGTCGGGAAACAGCTGGCCATCGTACACCTGGCGAATCGTGCCGATTGGCTCTTCAGCGTGGCGATAGATATGCGATGACTCTGCCATAACCACTCCGGGGACGGCCAGTATTGCCGCCAGGCGCATTGCGCGCTTCATTGCGAGTTTCATCACTTGCTTCCCTGAGACATGTTTCCAGACACATCAGTGCTTGACCGCTTCCAAGGGTAGCACGATCAACGTTGTCGCCCATCCAGCCGCCACGCCGGAAAACGGCGATTTTCTCCCGCAAACATCAGGCACACCTCGTTACCCGCCGGATCAAGCAATCGCGCCTCGCACCACCCCCAGCGCTGTTCCTGAGGCTCGCTGGCGAAGGTCACTCCCCGCGTCTTCAGCTCCACCACATGACGTTCCAACGCCTCCCGGGACCCGTGATCAAAGTAAATCACTGTGCCTGTGGCCACGACCGACTCAACCGTGTGGAGGGAAAGTGTCGCCCCGCCGCCATCTGCACTTTCGAACCGCGCATAGCGGGGCGGGGCATCAACAATCTGTGTCAGTCCCAGGCAGTGGTAGAACGCGACAGATTCCGCATAGTCGATACAGGGGATAGTGACCTGGTTGAGTATCATGGCGTGGGCTCCTTGCCGGCTGGCTCCAGCCGCAGATTCGCAAATGGGAGGCAGGTCTTGCAAGGGGTCTGTAACCACAAAGCGGTTTTTTTGACGCTCACCGCCACTGACGACCTGCGCGGCCCCCTTCCCGCCGCAATGCCGTATTGCTGCCCCTAACATTACAGCAGCGGAGAGTGAATCCGGTTGACCACATCGGGGACAGGCCTGCTACCATCCTACAAGGGAAGTGAGGAGCACATAGATGATCATAGAGCAGATCTGGACCGGCAACGCCTTCCGCAATTTCAATTACCTGATCGCCTGCCCGGAAACCGGCGAGGCCATGGCGGTGGACCCGCTGGACCATCAACAATGTCTCGCTCTGGCGCGGGAGCGGGGCTGGGAGATTACTCAGGTGCTCAATACCCATGAACATCTGGACCATACCGGCGGCAATGAGTCGGTTATCGCGGCCACTGGCGCACGACTGCTGGCCCACGCCAATGCCGGCAACAGCATTGCGGGGGTGGACCGGGGCCTGCGGGCAGGTGACACCGTGAAGATTGGCCGCACCGTCGAGCTGGAGGCGCTGGACACGCCGGGTCACACCATGAGCCATGTCTGCCTGCTGTCGCATACCGACACGCCGGCGCTGTTCTGTGGCGACACCTTGTTCAATGCCGGCGCGGGCAACTGCCACAACGGAGGCCATCCGGAGGAGCTGTATGAGACCTTCGCCGGCCAACTGGCGCGACTGCCCGACAACACCCTGATCTACCCCGGTCACGACTACATGGCCAACAACCTCAAGTTCACCCTGGACAGGGAGAAGGACAACAAGCAGGCACAACAGCTGCTCCAGGATGTGGGCGATCAGGACCCGGCCAGGGCGATGGTCACCAACATCGCGCTGGAGAAAGAGATCAACACCTTCTTCCGGCTGTACAGCCCCAGCGTCATTGCCGGGCTGCGGGAAGTGTTTCCGAACCTGCCCCCAGAGCCAGATCCGCGCACGGTTTTTCTTAAACTGAGAGAGTTGCGCAACAGCTGGTAGTTAGTGGCAGCGGACCCGGAGGAGTACAATGAGAATTGAGGAACTGGCCAGGAACTGGGAGTCAGAGGCAACTGGGGAAGAGGCCCTGTTTGACTATCGGGTATCGTTACCGCTGGAAGACGCAGCAAAGCTGGAAGCACTGACGGAGCTGTTTCCGCGCCGCATCCGCGAGCAGCTGATTGCCGAATTGCTATCGGCGGCTATGGATGACCTTGTCTCCTGCATGCCCTATGCCCAGGGCGAGCGGGTAATTGCTCGCGACGACAGGGGCGACCCCATCTATGAAGATGTCGGTTTGACGCCGGAATATCTGCGGCTCACACAGGAGCACAGGCGCCGTTTACTAGAGCAAAAGGATGAGCAGGGGCCATCTCCGGAACCCGCATGAAGCCTGCGGGCGCTGCCCGCAATAGCCGTAGCTTCGCGACTCATCTTGGGTCTGAGTTCAGACAGTAGGCTTTTCCAGCTCCTGAATCATGTAATCCAGCTCCTGTGCTCTATCGGCGAATAAAGCCTGGGCATCAAAAATTCCCCTATTATAGAAATAGGGTCCAATTTCTTTCGCAAAGAAATCAATTAGGAACTCCGCTTCAAAACTTCCAATCTCCTGATCAAGCTCTTCCTTGAAGTAAACCTTGATTCTGCTGACTACTTTATCTGTTTCTTCTCTTGAAATTTTTATTTCACTCATAGGTTTTCCCTAATGAAATATAAGGTCATTGTCTAGGTGTTGGAGACACACAACGCTATCAAAACTTCAATTCCCCGGGACGGCTGGAACCGCGAGCGTGGTGCTGCCCAATACCATTACCACCGGGAGCGCCAATACTCCTCGTCATAAACACGCTGTTGGGATCCGAAGAATAGCTCCCGAACGGACCGCATTTTGTAAATCCGAAAGCCGAGTACAGCTTTCTGGCGGGCTCAAAGAACGCCATTGATCCGGTCTCAAGACTCAGCTGACCATATCCGCATTGTTCAGCTTCGAAAATAATATGGTTCAGCATTCTGGATGCGATGCCTTTGCGTAAATAGGGTGCTGCGGTGCGCATGGACTTGATCTCCGCGTGCGCGGGCGATAGATGTTTTAACGCCCCAATACCCGCGAGTTCCTTGCCATCCCAAATTGACCAGAACGTAATGTCGGGCCCACGCAATCCATCCAGATCAAGTGCATGGCGACTCTCGGCCGGGGCCGTTGGTGCCATGGAATGGAGATGTTCGCGTATCAGCGCGATTACCTGTTGGCATATCAGTTTATCGAGTCGTATCTCCAACGCTGCCTCCTGCCAAGACACATATTGATTCAAGCGGGGGCGCAGAGCGCCCGACGGTCGAAGAAAGCGTACTGCCCGAACTGGTTGCGGCACTCGTTCATTCGACCGGCTTCTCGAAACATTTGAACTTCAACAACCTTCGGGGAAATGTTACTTCACCTACTTCGGAATAGCCTCTTGCTTGATACAGGGAAAGCGCTGCCGGGTTTCCGGCGTAAGCGTCCAGGCGAACAGAGGCAAGACCTGACGATTTGGCATGCTTCTCTACAAAGTTCATAAAGTGCGATGCGTAGCCATTTCGCCAGTGATCTGGATGCACGAATAGATGATGTACCACAAGAGCAGGCGATCCGCAGTGCCAAGCACATAGGCGATACTCTGGCGGCTGCTCTGTATCCAGGCCTGCTCCCACCACAACTGAACCAGCTTGCTCAATTAGATGCAGAGTCTGATTATCGATTGCTGTCGATACAGTTTCTCTATCAGGATATTCTTCGTCCCACTGATCTATACCCAGACTGTGCATTTTCGAGATGCAGGCCCGGATTGCCCGCACTGTTCCATCGAGCTGAGAAGCCGAGGCCGGGATAACTCGCACGATACCTTTCGCTACGACCAGATCACAGAGTGCCGCAGGCACGGGACGGCCTCACGAAGCAAGTTTATTGCATCGTCTCCGTGTGGATCTGCCAGGGCTTCATTCAGAACTGACATGCTCATACTCTCTGCTCAGGCATCGCCCCCTGTCTGCGTGACAAGCTTCGCCTCTATCACTATTCAGTGCAACCAGACCCAGTTTCTGTAATATTGTACTCATCGGAGCGCTCCACTCGCCACGGGGGATTCAGGCGATTCTCCCCGGCCCAATACAGCTTGATCTCGTTACCCGAAGGATCATGTAACACGGCCTCTCGCCACAGGTACCTCATATCCGTCGGTTCTTGATCGAACTCGATATCTTTCGACTTCAACTCTTCAACAAGGCTGTCGAGTTGCTCATGCCCGAAGTCAATGACACCGCTGTTGGAAGCACGATGATCTTCCAGCGCCAGAGGAAATGTGGAGTCGCCTTCCGGACATCCGAATCTGGCGTAGTGTGGAGTATCCACTACCTGAACAAATCCTTGCGACTATACCGTAGTGGCCACGGGTAAATTCCGTTTCTGGGGGAACTATAGAACAACAGATAATGCGGCTGCCGCAATAAAATCGGTCTACTTGCGGCGGGCTTTTTCCCCGTCCTGTCGTGGCGGGGTTTCTGGTTCTAGTGTGACCACCTACGCAGTGCACGGATTGCGCCGGGAAGCGACAAGTTGGGCCGGCCCCAGGGTGGGCATCCCGGATAGCAGGCGACTGTGAACAATGGCAAGTTGTGGCAACAGCAAGGCAAGGGCCACCAGGGTATTGTCGTTGATCAACTGCTCTACCGGCTTCGCCAGCAACGCCTGATTGCGACGCAGGTACCACAGGAACAGAAAGGAGCCACAGCGCTTGTTGCCATCGGCCAGCGGGTGGTTCTTTATCACGAAGTACAGCAGGTGCGCGGCACGGCTGGCTACAGCCTCCAGGAGCGGGCATAGTCGCTGATGACCCGGGCCACGGCGTCGCCTTCCGCGGAAACCACCAGTCCCTGACTGGTAGGAGTGCGGCTCAAGAGGTCCAGGGCCTGCTCGAACTCGATACCGAGCTCGGCCAGGCGACGTTGATTGAGGGTGTAGCCCTGGACCAGGTGGTCTTTCAAAGTGCGGGTGGCCCACTGGCGGAACTGCACACCGCGCTGAGCCAGCTGCCGTCAGCCTGTAATGCTGGTTTCTGCTGCGGGCGTTGCTCTCGCAACGTGTAATGGTTTGATCCGAGCAATCTCTTCCTTGACCGATTGAGCCGCAGCCCACAGCTGTGCAGCCGATTGTTAAAGCCTGCCAAGCCAGTACTGAGGACGTCGCCGGTCATGGGCAACAGCCAGCACCTGAAAGCCCTCAGGCTTCTCTCGGTAAACGATGGATAGCGGGAATCTGCGAAGGTGGACTCTACGAATATCTGGCGTCAACTCAACTTGCCAGGCTTTTGGTGACTCGCCAACTAAATTAGCCAGGCCCTCAAATCCCTTATGAAGGCACCACCCAGTCCCGGAACTTTTGATTCGTAATAACCAACTGATTCCAGGAACTCGGCTTCCGCTGCCGGGTGAAAAGAATAGTTCATTTGATCAGTGTTCTAGCCTTCCTCATGACATCTTCACCGGGCACCGCCTGAACCATGCCACTATCGAGCTCTTCGCCTCTGCGGCGGGCCTCAAGCAGCCAATCGGACCTGAGCTCTTCTTCTGACGGAGACTCCAGACTCAATACCAGTCGCTGGATCAATTGAACTCGCTCCTCTTTGGGGAGGTGGAGCGCCTCATCTTCAATCTTCTGGAGATTCATGGGAGAAACCTCTCGTTCGCGTATCGCTCGATTTTGGCACGGATAAGTACCGGGTGCTACGGCTCGGTTTTTTTCGCTACCCGCCGCGCGCGCCAGTGACGCTGGCCCGGCTGCCGGCACCAAAGCGGCCGGGCACCACATTGGAGCTTCCGCTGCGCAACTGATCCAGATAATTCCCCCACCACTGCATCATCTCGCGCCGCATGGTGTTGTCGCTCATCGGTTCCTGCCGGTTGCGCTCGGAGGGGAAGACGAGGGCAAAGCGCGAGGTAATGGGCTGGACCTGGGCAATCACGGCCATGGCCTGCAGAGACAGGGGCACCAGGTGATCCGAGCGCATCTTCATCCGCGAGGCGGGGATGCGCCACAGCCGGTCGCCCAGGTCGAACTCCTCCCAGCGGGCACCGCGCAGTTCGCCGGATCGCACAAAGGTGAGTACCAGCAGCTGGATGGCCAGCTGGGGCAGCAGGCGTCCCCGGTCTCCGTACTTTTCCAAAGCCTGCAGGAAGCCGGGCAATTCCTCCCGCGGCAGGGAGTGGCGGTGGTTGGAGATGCGAGTCTTCAGAATGCCGGTGAGTTCGGTCGCCGGGTTCTGGGTCAGGCGCCCGGTCTGCACCGCGTATCGGCAGATCCGGCGGATATCCTGCAGCACACGGGAGGCCACGTCGAGCGCATCCCGCTGCTCGATCTTGCGCACCACCGCTATGACCTCCTGGGGCTGGATGCCCAGGATCGGCTCACTGCCCAGCGTCGGCAGTACGTCGCTTTCCAGCCGGCCCCAGACCCGGGCCGAGTGATCTGCGGTCCAAGTGCCCCGCTGCTGTTCCCACCACTCCCGGGCGAGGACCCCGAAAGTGTTGCCAGTGTCGAGCAGCCGCAGCCCCTTCTCGTCTGTCACCCAGACGTCCTTGTCCTGCGGTTTCAGCTGCCTGATCTGGGTATCTGTGAGCGCCATTTTTGGTGCTACCTCGGAAAAATTGAACCGGGATAGAACTAAATATGGCACCGCTTTTTCCAGGCTGCCAATGGACGCCCTCGGCGCAACCTGGAACAGCCACAACGAAAAAAGCCCTGCAAAAACAGGGCTTTATCGGACAGTTCAGGATTCTCTGGGACGTTCCTGAATAACTTAAATGGTGCCGAAGGCGGGACTTGAACCCGCACGAGCAATGCCCACCACCCCCTCAAGATGGCGTGTCTACCAATTCCACCACTTCGGCAAAACTATGAGGCTTTGAGCCTCTAACTACAGTTCCGGTACATCGGCGCCAATGGGCTCCGCAGCCGGGTCGGCATTATCCACGGTTGGCAGGTCGGAATCCAGTACCGGAACAGCACGTTCTTCGGCCGCCGGTATAACCAGATCCAGGTCATCGACCACGCGCGTCTTCTGGGTCGCCAGCATGGCCAGGCCAAAACTGGTGACAAAGAACAGCACGACCAGCCACGCGGTGGCCTTGGTCAGCGCGTTGGTGCTGCCGGCACTGCCGAACAGGGTCTGGGAAGCGCCCGCACCGAAGGAGGCACCGACGTCCGCGCCCTTGCCCTGCTGCAGCATGATAAGGCCGATAATAGCCAGTGCTATCAGCAGATGCACTATGAGAATAATCTGTTCCATAACACCTTTGCCCGCGAGGGCTTCCTGATCATTGTATCCGTTTACTGTCGCGCGCCGGCGGCGGCGACGATATCCCGGAATTCATCGGCATCCAGGGATGCCCCACCTACCAGGGCGCCGTCGATATCCGGCTGCCCAAACAATTCTGCCGCGTTCGCGGCCTTCACGCTGCCACCGTACAGCACCCGCATGGCGGCGGGGTCTGCCCCGGCAATCTCGCCCAGCTGCTCACGGATAAACACGTGCATGCTCTGGGCCTCCCCGGGCGTAGCCGTCAGGCCAGTGCCGATAGCCCAGACCGGCTCATAGGCAATCACGACCTGCTTCAGCGCCGCCTGGCCTTCCAGGGCGCCGCGCAACTGTCGCGTAACCACATACTCCGCTTCACCTGCCTCGCGCTCTTCCTGGGTCTCACCCACACAGACCACCGGCAGCAAACGGGCCTGCAGGGCGGCGGCCAGCTTGGCCGCTACCAGGTCGTCGGATTCACCGTGGTACTGGCGCCGTTCGGAGTGGCCGAGAATGACCCAGCGACAGCCGATATCCTGCAACATCTCCGCGGAAACCTCACCGGTAAAGGCACCGGCTGTCATGTGGCTACAGTCTTGGGCGCCGACGCTGACGGCGCTGTCTGCGCACAGTACTAGCGCCTGCTGCAAGTGCACATAAGCGGGGCAAACGACCACCTCAGCGGGGCTCGACTCCACTCCCCCGACGATGTCCGCCAGTAACTGACCGACGCTCGCACGAGAGCCGTGCATCTTCCAGTTGCCCATGACTAGCGGTCGACGCATTAACTGCCCCCGGCGGCAAAACGGGCCGCAATGTTACCCAAGTTGCCAGACTCTTACAAGGCGGAACGCAGAGCGGCGGCGACGTCTGTGGCCAGGTCCTGGCAGAGGCGCTCGACCTCAACGGCGTCCTCACCCTCCACCATCACCCGCACCAGGGGCTCGGTGCCGGAGGGGCGCAACAATACCCTGCCCCGGCTGGACAGCGCTTCCTCCGTGGCCTTTACCGCTGCCGCCACCGCGGGCAGCTCGGCAAGGTCGAAACGGCCGTTGACCGGTACATTGATCATGGTCTGCGGGCACTTGCGCAGGCCGGAGCGCAACTCTGCCATGCTGCGCCCGGATTCCCGGAGCGCCACCAGCACCTGCAGGGCCGCCACGATGCCATCGCCGGTGGTGGTGTGATCGGCGCAGATGATATGCCCCGACGACTCGCCACCCAGGCGCCAGCCGCGCGCTTCCATCAGCTCCTTCACGTAGCGGTCGCCGACCCGGGCGCGGACGAACTCGAGGCCAAGATCGCGCAGGGCCAGCTCCAGCCCAAGGTTGGACATCAGGGTACCAACCACCCCGGATTCGGCGCTGCCATTGACGGCGCGGTGGGTTGCGATGATGTACAGCAGCTCGTCGCCGTCCACTAGGTCGCCATCCACGTCGATAAACAACACCCGGTCGCCATCGCCGTCGAAGGCAATGCCGAGATCGGCGCCGCTTTCCCGCACCAGGGCCGACAGCTGGGCGGTATCGGTCGAGCCCACGCCTTCGTTGATATTGTAGCCGTCGGGCCTCACGCCCATGCTCACCACGTCGGCACCGAGCTCGGCCAGCACATTGGGGGCGATGTGATAGGTAGCGCCGTGGGCACAGTCGACCGCGATCTTCATGCCGCGCAGGCTGAAGCTGTCCGGTACTGTGGCTTTGCAGAATTCGATATAGCGCCCCGCGGCATCCGCCACCCGCACCACCTTGCCGATATCGCGCGAGGGCACCACCACCAGGTCGCAGTCCAGCTCGCGCTCTATGGCATGCTCGATGTCGTCGGCGAGCTTGGAGCCGTGGGCGGAAAAGAACTTGATACCATTGTCGTAGTAGGGATTGTGCGAGGCGCTGATGACAATGCCGGCGACCGCGTTCTGGGTGCGGGTCATCAGGGCCACCGCTGGAGTCGGCATCGGTCCCAGCAGTTTCACGTCGACTCCAGCGGCAACCAGACCCGCCTCCAGGGCGGATTCGAACATGTACCCGGAGACGCGGGTGTCCTTGCCGATGATCACGGTATTGTGGCCGCCACCGCGCGCTTCGCGGGCAAACACGCGGCCACAGGCCCAGCCCAGTTTTAACATGAAGTCCGGCGTTATGGGAGCCTCACCCACCATGCCCCGGATGCCATCTGTGCCGAAATACTGTCTGCTCACTGTCGCCCCCACTCTCTCATTGCTGCGAACATGGCCAGCGCATCGACCGTCGCCGCCACATCGTGAGCACGCACTATAGCCGCACCCCGCTCAACTGCAAGCACCGCCAGAGCCAGGCTGGCGGGCAAGCGGCCCTCCGCCGGGCGTTCCCGGTCATCCCGCGCCAGGACCTTGCCAATCAGCGACTTGCGTGACAGGCCCACCAGCAGCGGCAACCCATCCCGCGCCAGTTCCGGCAGGCGATCCAGTAACTGGAAATTGTGCGCCACCGTCTTGCCGAAGCCGAAACCGGGGTCCAGCAGCAGCCGCCGGCGGTCAATGCCAGCGGCAGCGCAGGCGGCAGCGCGCTGCGCCAGGAAAGTACGCACCTCGGCGACAACATCGGCATAGCTGGGCGCAGCCTGCATGGTGTCGGGCTGGCCCTGCATGTGCATCAGGCACACGGGCAAGCCGGTGGCAGCCGCGGCCTCCAGCGCACCCTCGCGAGTGAGTGCCCGCACATCGTTGATCAGCCCGGCACCGAGGGCGGCGGCTTCGCGCATGACTGCGGCACTGCTGGTGTCCACGGAGATGACAACATCCAGCTCCGCCGCCACCCGCTCGACCAGGGGCAGGACCCGGTCCTGCTCTTCCTGCAAGGATACCGGGTTGGCACCTGGCCGGGTGGACTCGCCGCCAATATCGAGTATGGCCGCACCTTCCTCGCAGAGTGTGCGGGCATGGGCAAAGGCCCGCTCCAGGTCAAGGGCGCCGTCGCGATAGAGGGCACCGCCGTCGGAGAAGGAGTCGGGGGTGGTGTTGACAATGCCCATAACCAGCGGGCGGGAGAGATCAAGAAAACGCCCGGCACAATCAAGGGCCGGGCGCTGCGGGTTGCTCATGGAACGAGAGGCGTCAGTGTTCGCCGGCCGGGCCGCCGATGGGACTGCCGGCTTCGCCTTCCTTGCCCTTGCTGGCGCGGGTATCGGGCTTGCTGCCCCCGGCGCTGCCGCCCCAGTCACTGGGCTCACGCGGCGTACGCCCTTCCATGATGTCGCCGATCTGGTCGGCATCGATGGTTTCGTACAACATCAACGCATCGGCCATCGCGTGCAGCTTGTCGATGTTCTCCTCGAGGATGCGCTGGGCGGTGGCGTAGCACTCATCGATGATACGGCGCACCTCCTCGTCAATGACCTTGGCAGTTTCACCGGAGATGGATTTGTTCTGGTGGCCGGCGGAGCGACCGAGGAACACTTCCTCTTCGGCTTCGTCGTACATCAGGGGGCCCAGTTTTTCCGACAGGCCCCACTTGGTCACCATCTTGCGGGCGATTTCAGTCGCGCGCTGGATGTCGTTGGACGCGCCAGTGGTGACACCGTCCTTGCCCAGGGTCATCTCCTCGGCGATGCGGCCACCGAACAGACTGCAGATCTGGCTGATGATGTGGCGTTTGCTGTGGCTGTAGCGGTCCTCTTCCGGCAGGAACATGGTCACCCCCAGGGCGCGCCCGCGGGGAATAATGCTGACCTTGTACACCGGGTCATGCTCCGGCACCAGGCGGCCGACAATGGCGTGCCCCGCCTCGTGATAGGCCGTGTTGCGCTTCTCTTTCTCGGACATGACCATGGACTTGCGCTCGGCGCCCATCATGATCTTGTCCTTGGCCAGTTCGAACTGGGTCATGCCCACCGTGCGCACCCCGGCCCGGGCCGCGAACAGGGCGGCCTCGTTCACCAGGTTGGCGAGGTCGGCACCGGAAAATCCGGGCGTGCCACGGGCAATCCGCGCGGGAACGACGTCCTCCGCCAGCGGCACCTTGCGCATGTGCACCTTGAGAATCTGCTCGCGACCGCGGATATCCGGCAGCCCCACCACGACCTGGCGGTCAAACCGACCGGGACGCAGCAGCGCCGGATCCAGCACATCGGGACGGTTGGTCGCGGCAATCACGATGACGCCGTCATTCACCTCGAAGCCGTCCATTTCCACCAGCAGCTGGTTCAGGGTCTGTTCGCGCTCGTCGTGCCCACCGCCCAGGCCGGCGCCGCGATGGCGGCCCACCGCGTCGATCTCGTCGATGAAGATGATGCAGGGGGCCTGCTTCTTGGCCTGGTCGAACATGTCCCGCACCCGGGAGGCGCCGACGCCGACAAACATCTCTACGAAGTCGGAACCGGAAATCGAGAAAAAGGGGACCTTGGCTTCGCCGGCGATCGCCTTGGCCAGCAGGGTTTTACCGGTGCCGGGCTGGCCAACCATGAGTACGCCGCGGGGAATGCGGCCACCCAGCTTCTGGAAGCGGCCGGGATCGCGCAGGAACTCCACCAGTTCCTGCACGTCCTCCTTGGCCTCATCGACACCCGCCACATCGGCAAAGGTCGTGGTGATCTGGTCTTCGCCGAGCAGCCGCGCCTTGCTCTTGCCAAAGCTCATCGGGCCGCCACGCCCCCCCGCGCCGCCCTGCATCTGGCGCATGAAGAACATGAACACGGCGATGATGATCAGGATCGGGAAACAGGCCACCAGCAGCTGGGTCCACACGCTCTGCTGCTCGGGCTTGC